>DATAHG010000649.1:0-2553 GCA_036263295.1 Thermoanaerobaculia bacterium
CCTCCTGCTGCGCATGGAAGGCAAGACCTGGTCGCTCTGCACCGGCTTCTTCAATCAGCGCCTCTATCTTTCGATCCGCACCACCAACCAGCGCGCCGACGCCGGAGCCCTCATGCACCGCCTGGTCGGCCGCCGCGGCAAAGGCGGCGGCCACGGCCGCATGGCGGGAGGCTGGGTCGATGCCAGCAAGCTCGCCGGCCCCGAAGACCGCCGTCGTCTCCAGAAGCAGATCACTTCCCGGATCGCCAAGGAGCTCAAGAAAAACCCCGATCGGCTCGGGCCGGTGGAGTTGCGGCTGACGCGGGAGGCGAAAGAGGTGAAGGTCGAAGGGAAGGACGGGAGGGACGGCCGGCCGGAGGCGAAGGAAGCCAAGATGGACAAGCCGGAGAGCAAGCCCGCCGAGGCACCGACCCAGGATTGAAATCCTGGGCTAAGTGCCTGCGCCCGTATAGGGCGCTCTTGCTTTGAGAAGGCAAGCCCGAAGCTTCGGCTTCCTGTTGGCCAGCCCCTTGATAGGAAAGCGCCCTCCAGGGGCGCAGGCGATGAGCCCAGGGTTTCAACCCTGGGCGGGGGCGCCCTCTCCCACGGAACCGCGCTGAGCAAGACAAACGCGGCTGGGAGCGCCGCCATCCTGGCGGCTCTTTCAACTAGATTGCCGGCTGGAAGCCGGCGCTCCCAGCCAGGTCTTGCCCGGCTCAACCGTTCCTACCGCCGCCGTCCCCCACCCTGGTAGAGCACCTCGACGTCGTCCACCTCGACCTCGTCGTGGGCGAACGAATTGATCACCAGCGTCCGTCCGCGCAGGCCCCGGGCGTCGATCTCGTAGACCTGCCCGTCCTTCGCGACGTCGATGTCGTCCTCGATCGTCCGGCCGTCGATCTCGACCCGCAGATGGCCCCGGCTCGCCTCACCGACGTCGTCATTGGCGCGGAACCGGATCGCCTCGATCGGGCGGTCTTCCAGCCGGACCCGGATCTCCTCCTGCCGGCCGCACTTCGCGCCGCCGATGCAGCCCTGGGCGCTCGCATAGGGCACCCAGCCCGTACCGTAGCGGTCATCGTTGCGGCCATAGCGGCCCCGGTCGTCATTGCGGTCGTAGCGCCCGCCGCGGCCCCAGCCCCGGCCGTTGCCATTGCCATTGCCATTCCGGCCGGTGTAGTCCACCTGGACATCCTCGACCACGACCTCGTCGTCGGTGGCCGGCTCGAAGATCAGATAGCGGCCCCGGACCCCGCGGGCGTTCAGCTCGTACTCTTCGCCATTCTTCGGCACGTCGATATCCCGTTCCAGAAGGCGGTCGTCGATCCGCACCCGCAGATGGCCGCGGCTGTTGTCGCCCACGTTGTCGTGAGCGCGGAAGGAAATGGTATCGATCGCCGTGTTCTCGAGCGGAATGCGGATCTCGCTGCGGGTGCCGCCGCATCGCGAGCCGCCGATGCAGCCGCCGTTGTCGTCGTTATAACGGCTGTCGTAGCGGTTGTCGGAGCCACGGTAGCCGCTCTGGGCTTGCGCCGTCCCTGCGGAAGCGAGAGCGGCGGTACAGGCGAGGGTAAGAAGGATTCGACTCTTGGTCTTGTTCATGACTTTCTCCATGCGCCCCCAGATGAGTGGAATCGAGTTGCCTGCGAGGGGGGCTCGTGCCTATCTCTCGTTGCAGCCGGGATGCCAACAGAGGAAACCTTTTGTTTTGTGCGGGTTGAACGTTTCGGCGCGCGTCTCGCGTAGCACAGGCCGGACGAGCCCGGCCGAAAACCGTCCCTTCCGGATGACGATCTCCAGCCCCTCTCCCCTGCCAATTCAGCCCGAATCGATCCCGGACCCGGTCGGCACCCGCCCAATGCAGAAACGCCCCGTGGGATCACGGGGCGTTTCTGTGGGCGCCTACGCCGGGGAGGGGGATGAGCCTCTCCCCCTGTCACAACCTACCGCCGCCACCCACCGCCGCCGCGGTACAGCACCTCGACCTGGTCCACCTCGACCTCGTCGTGGGCGAAGGAGTTGATCGCCAGCGTCCGTCCGCGCAGTCCGCGGCCGTCGATCTCGTAATAATCACCATTCTTCGCCACGTCGATGTCGCGCTCGATCTGCCGGCCGTCGATCTCGACCCGCAGGTGCCCCCGGCTCACATTGCCGACGTTGTCGTGGGCGCGGAAGCGGATCGCCTCGACCGGGCGGTCCTGCAGCCGCACGCGGATCTCCTCGTAACGCCCGCACTTCGCGCCGCCGATGCAGCCCCGGGCGTCCGGATAGGGAGTCCAGTTGCCGTTGTTGTACCGGTCGTTCCGGCCGTAGCGGTCGCGGTCGTAACGGTCGTAGCGATCGCGGCTGTCGCGGCCATAACGCCCATCGCGGTCGTAATCGTCATCACCCCAGCGCCCACGGTCGCCGTAACGATCAGAATCCCGGTTATCGGGGTATCGGCGGCTCTGGGCATCGGCGTTGCCGGCCAGCGCCACCGCACTCAGGCAGAGGAAGGGGAGAAGAATCCGGGTCTTCATCTTGCGATTCATGGCTTTCTCCAATGTGCCCCCTGAATGTGAAGCGATCAGCTTG
>DATAHG010000650.1:0-2575 GCA_036263295.1 Thermoanaerobaculia bacterium
ACATCTCTGTAGAACGTGGCAAAGCGGAGAGATGTTGTCACGGACTTCCGATGCAACGTGACAAAACAGGGATAACTAGTAACAACACGCCGATGTTGAGTGACGAAGTGTGGAGACATCGTGACGTAATACACAGACTCCTTCACAAAGCGCGAACAGACCGTGACGAGCTGTGGAGACAGTGGAACGAAAGATGGAGAGAACGTGACAAAGTGTGGAGAGTGCGTCACAAACTAGAGAGACTTCGTGACAACCTCTGGCCGCAACGTGACGACACGGAGGGATGTTGTCACGCAATTTCGAGGGTTCATGCGGATGCCGAGGGATTCGTCACGTTTCCCGCGGCTGGAGGAGCAAGCGGCCGGCCGGGGCATCAGCCCGGCCGGCCGTGGTTGTAAACGACGGACTAGTAGCGGCGGGCGGTCCGGTCGTAGCCGCGCCACTGGCCGTCGTAGCGCTGCTGGAGCGCCACGGAGTCGAAGCCGTCCAGGCTCTGGTTGGAGCGGAACTCCTGCGACTCGACGATGGTCTGCACGACCCGCTCGAGGCCGTTGCGCTGGAGGTTCTGGACGTTCGTGCGGAAGCCGTTGTCCTCGTCCCAGAGCTGCTGATCGCTGTCCTGGCGCCGCAGCAGGTCGCGGTAGAGGTCGCCCACCAGCCGGACGGCCTGATCCTGCGTCCAGCGGTTGCCTTCGGCGTCGCGGGCGAGCTCGCGGGCGACTTCCTGGACTCCGCGCGAGCCGAGGTAGTAGATGTGCTCGACGTCATCCTGGGCGTAATTGCCGCTCAGGTTCCGGCCGAGGATCGACTGGTAGAGCATGCCGGCGAGATCCTGCGAGCGCCGCCAGCGGTCGCGGTCCTGCACGACCGGCTGACCGACGGTGCCGGAGCCGACGCCGTTGCTGTCGATCGTGAACGTCAGATACCCCTGGGCCAGGCCCGGCTTGAGCTCATAGTTGCCGTTCACGGCATACGCGAGCTGCGCGGTCTTGTCGGCGCCGCGCCCCCGGGCCTCGACCACCACCCAGTTGGGACCGGTCTGGACGATGCTCAGGTTGTCACGCCCGGCCGACAGGCTGAAGCGGGCGTTGATCGGCGACTCGACGCCGCGGCCGCTGACCAGGGCGGTGCCGACCAGATCGACGCGGATGCGCTCGCCGGTGCGGATCGGGATCGCCTCGGCCGGCTTGACGCCGTACATCTCGCCGGCGCGGTCACCGGTGCGCTTGCCGCGGGTGTCGATGCTCTCCACCCGGGCCTGCAGAGTGATCACCTGCTGGGCGGCGGCCGTCTGGGCCTGCGGACGGACCACGGGCCGCGTGACGGCCTTGGATTGCGCCGCCACCGGAAAAGCAGCGGTAAGGGTCAGCGCCGTGGCGCCAAGAGTTAAAAGGGCTTTCGATTTCATCGTTGCCTCCTTGATTTCGGTCTCAGGAGCACACTTCGCTCCCTCTCGCATGGATGTAACTGCAAGGGTGTTGCCAGCCTGCCGGCCCCCTGAAATCCGGAGGCAGGAGAGCCGAAACGTCCTCTAAAAAGGACTTTCCCTTGCGGCCCGGCCCTCTGAACTTGCTATGATTCCCCCACACCATGGCTCCGGAATCCACTGCCGCCGCCGACCTCGGCGTCTCGCCCGACGACCGTCCTCCGGTCGGGCGGCGCTGGAGCGGGTGGTTATGGCGGCTGGCCCTGGTGCTGCTGATCGCGGGAGCCGTGTTGCGGTCGGGGTTGGCGACGCGGCTCGACGGGTTCACGATCGACGAGTCGTACCACATCACGGCCGGCGTCTCTTATGCGCGGACGGGAGACTACCGGCTCAATCCCGAGCATCCGCCGCTGGTCAAGCTCTGGGTGGGCGCGCTGTCCCCCGGCTTCAAGCTGCCCCCGTTGCGGCCGCTGACCGAGAAGGCGGACGAGCGGCGTTTCACCGCGGCGGCGGTCTACCTCAAGAACAATCCCGACGAGGTGCAGAGACGCGCCCGGATCGCCATGATGGCGTTCCACAGCCTCCTGCTCCTGGCTTTCGCCCTGGCGGCGGCGCGGGTGTTCGGCCGCGTCCTGGCGCTCGCGGCTCTCGGCTATCTGGCGATCGACCCGACGGTCGCGGCGCACCTGCCGGTGGTGATGACGGACCTCCCCGTGGCGCTCCTGGCGGCCACCGCGGCGTTGTGGGCCCTGGTGGCCTTCCGGACTTGGCGCCCGCGAGATCTCGCCGGCCTCGCCATCTTCCTCGGCCTGACGCTCGCCGCCAAGCATTCGGCTCTCGTGCTGATCGCAGCGATCGGGGTTTTCGGGCTGGCGCGGGCCTTCTGGCGGACGGCAACGCCGGCCGGAACGGTGCGAGGCCGGCTCGGCAAGTGGGCGCTGGTCGTGGTGGGAGCCTGGGCGGTGCTCTGGGGGTTCTACCGCTTCCGCTTCGACGAGAGCCCGGCGCCTGGGGAGGTGTTCAACCGCCCCCTCGCCGCCAAGATCTCGGACATCCAATCCCCCCTCTACCGCGGGACGCTCTCCGCGATGGCGGCCGGGCACCTGATGCCGCGCGCCTATGTCTGGGGCCTGGCGGACACGGTGCGGG
>DATAHG010000651.1:0-2926 GCA_036263295.1 Thermoanaerobaculia bacterium
CCCGGGCAGGCTACACTCCCCCTCAACCTGCCAGCCCGTTTTTGAGGAGACTCGCCCGTGCGCGACGCCCGTGTGGTTCGCTTTGCCCCCATCCTGGCCCTGCTGGCCGCCGTGGCCTGCGGTCCGCTCCCGGAGGAAAAGGCCCCGCAGTCCGGCGAGACGCCTGCCGCCGCGGCTCCGGCGCATGCCCGGGTGCCGGCGAGCTTCAAGCGGAACGCCGCCGGCGGGGTTCGAGACACCGGAGACTTCGTCGTGGGATACGGTAAGACCCGCAACGAGGGCTACGGGGAGCTGAGGGCAGCCTTCAAGGAGAGCCGGCTCCTGGAGGAGACGGTCGAGGCGCTGAACGGGGAATTCGCGCTCCCCTCCGACGTGCCCGTAGTGCTGCGGGAGTGCGGGGAGGTGAACGCCTCCTACGATCCCGAGGAAGGCGAGATCTCGTTGTGCTACGAGCTGGTCGAGCACTTCTCCGAGATCTTCATGGCGGATGCGCAGACCGACGAGGAGCAGGAGGAGGCCGGCACCTCCGTCGCCAGCGCGACCGTGTTCACCTTTTTCCACGAAATGGGGCACGCCCTGATCGACATCTATGACCTGCCGGTCACCGGCAGGGAAGAGGACGCGGTCGATCAGCTCGCCGTCATGATCCTTCTGGAAGCGGGCGAGGAGGGGGAGAACGCGGCCATCGACGGCGCCAACTCGTTCGTCGGGGAGGACGAAGAGGAGATGGACGACCTCTCCTTCTGGGACGAGCATTCGCTCGACGAGCAGCGCTTCTACAACATTCTCTGCTGGGTCTACGGCAAGGATCCCGAGGGTTACCAATACCTGGTCGACGACGAGACCCTGCCCGCCGACCGCGCCGCGCGGTGTCCGGCCGAGTACGATCGCATGTCCCGCGCCTGGGAATCGCTCCTGGCGCCGTACGTCAAGAGCTGATCGAAGCCGGCTCCGGGATCCGTACGGGTCAGTAGGGATCCCGGCCGAACAGCAGCTCGAGGCCGATCCCGAACAGCACCGAGCCCTGGCGCGGCTCGTCGAGCGATTCGCGGGGCCAGGTATAGCCGCCGATCAGCTCGCCGTAGAGCCACTCCCGGTTCAAGGGCCGCCGGTAGACGGTACGGGCGCCGTACTCGCGGATGTCCACGTCGCCGGTCGAGCCGCGCAGGAAGAGCTCGTAGGCGAGCGCCGACCGCGCTCCGAGGTTTTGATAGAGCACGGTCGCCGTACGCCAGTCCAGGCCGTCGGTGGCCTCCGAGACCGTGCCCACCGTGCCCCAGTGGAACAGAAGGGTCCGCCGCAGCACGTAATCGAAATCGGCGCTCGACGTCGAGCCGAAACCGTCGCGGTTTTCATAAAAGACAGTTTCGCGGAGGCGCCAGACCGTGCGGTCGCCCACGAATACATTGCGCCGCAGGCGGCCCTGGACGAAGGCTTCGGGAGCCGAGCTCAGGCGGCCGCCGACGCGGAAATCGAGGCGGTCCTTCCAGCGGCCGGGGGGCGAGTAGCCGAGGCCGGCCAGCCAGCGGTCGTCGGTCTCCACGCCGAACACCGCCGAGCGGATGGCAAAGCCTTCCTGGCGGCCTTGCACGAAATCGTCGCGGTCGTCCCGGCCGAGGAAGAGGTTGACCCGCTTTTCGACGTTCGGCAGATCGTATTTGATGCGGAGACGGGCCCTGGGCTCGACTCCATCCGCCTGGGTGTAGATCGAGGACAGCTCGACGCGGCCGGAGACCGCGCGGGCGTTCTCGACGTCGCGCTCGCCAAAGAGCCCGTCGAACCAGAGCGTGGCGCCGCAGAAGGTTTCCTCCAGGAGACGGCGACTGTTGTCGATCAGGCTCGGATCCGCCGGCTGGCTTTCACGGCAGGCCTCGCGCAACGAGGGCTCCGTGGCGCTGGCCGGCGGCGTGGCTTCGGCGGCCGCGGTCTCCGCAGCCGTCACCGGCTTGTCACGGCCGGCACAGCCGCCCGCGGCGGCGGCGGCCAGGAGCAGCAGCACCTTCAGGCGCAGGAAGCGGTATTCGGGACTGCGCTGCATCGTGGTGTCCTCCGGGTCTCCTCCGCTACATCCAACGAGCTCGGGGTTCGGAGAGACGAGCTGCAAGATCCGCGCCGCCGCAAGGGCGGAGCCGTGAGCGAGGCTCTGAGAGACTGGCCGTGCGCTATGCTGCCGCCGCGAACGGGCATGTCCCCGCGGTGAGGAGGATCTGAACATGCGCAAAGCCGGCCTTTCGAAGTCACGGCTCGATCGACTGCATCGAGCCCTGTCCGGATACGTCGAACGGAAAGAGATGCCCGGGCTCGTCGCGCTCGTCAGTCGCCATGACGACGTTCACGTCGAGACGCTCGGCACGCTGGCTTTCGGCCGGCCGGCTCCCATGCAGCGCGATACGATCTTCCGGATCGCTTCGATCACAAAACCGGTCACGGCGGTCGCGGCGATGATTCTGGTGGAGGAGTGCAAGCTGCGGCTCGACGAATCGATCGAGACCTGGCTGCCGGAGCTGGCGAATCGCCGCGTGCTGAAGTCCCTCTCCTCGCCGGTCGAGGACACGGTGCCGGCGCGGCGCGCGATCACGGTGCGCGATGTGCTGACGTCCACCCTCGGCTTCGGCAGCGTGATGGCCATGCCGGATACCTATCCGATTCAGAAATGGATCCGTGAATACCGGATCGGCGGCGACGGTCCGGCTTTGCCGACGCAGGCGCCGGGCCTGGACGAATGGTTGCGCAATCTCGGTTCACTGCCGCTGCTGGCGCAGCCGGGTGAGCGGTGGATGTATCACGTCAGCATGGATGTGCTCGGAGCCCTGGTCGCGCGAGCGTCGGGGCAGTCGCTCGGAACGTTCATGCGGGAACGCATCTTCGAGCCGCTCGGCATGAAAGACACGTCGTTCCGTGTGCCTGCCGAAAAAGCCGATCGCTT
>DATAHG010000652.1:0-1636 GCA_036263295.1 Thermoanaerobaculia bacterium
GCCTACGGCGGCCCCTCCGGCATCTCGGTCGGCACCGCCGTCTCGATCTCGGGCGCCGCGGCGAACCCCAACATGGGTTTCCATTCGTCGCCGACCCTCGCCTTCCTGATGACCCTGTTCAACGCCCGGCTCGGCGCCTGGCTCGGCAACCCCGGAAAAGAGGGGGAGAAAACCTATACGAAAGCCGGCCCCAAGCAGGCCATCCGGCCGCTGCTCTCCGAGCTGTTCGGCATGTCGACCGACAAGTCCCCCTACGTCAGCCTGTCGGACGGCGGCCATTTCGAAAACCTGGGGATTTACGAGATGGTGCTCCGGCGCTGCCGTTTCCTCGTGGTCTGCGACGCGGCGAGCGATCCGAAGGTGGCGTTCGAGGACCTCGGCAACGCCATCCGCAAGGTCCGCATCGATTTCGGCGTGCCGATCGAATTCGAAAGAAAGGTGCAGATCCTCCCGCGCGACGAGCGCGGCGTCGGCACCTACTGCGCCACCGCGGCCATCCGCTACAGCGTGGTGGACAACACCGATCCGGAGCGCGACGGTTTCCTGATCTATGTCAAGCCGTCCCTCGCCGCCGGCCTGCGCCCCGACCCGCTGGACGTCTACAGCTACGCCCGGGCCTCCCAGACCTTCCCCCACGAAACCACGGCCGACCAGTGGTTCAGCGAGTCGCAATTCGAAAGCTACCGCGCCCTCGGCCGCTTCCTGATCAGTCTGGTGAGCCCCGAGGATTCCCCCTTCGCCACCCTCGACGATTTCAAGGCGGCGGTGGAGGGCTACATCGACAGCCGCGAAAAAGGCGGCGACGGCGGCAAGGTGATCCAGATGCCGGAACGGGAGAGCGCGTAGGGGAGGGGGCCAGATCCACGCCCCGGAGGGGCGAAATCCCGGTAGGCCGGGGTTTCAACCCCGGCCGGGGCGGCGCAGGCCCCCGCCTCTCCCGGGGCGCTATACTCCTCTCGGACGCGAGAGGAGGCCGCATGGAAACCCCGCCGATCACCATCCCCACCTACAGTCTCCGCGAGGAGATCGCCAACAGCGTGAGCCATGGGCTGGGCGTCGTCCTGGCGATCGCCGGCCTCGCCGTCCTGATGGCGCGCGCCGCCACCCATGGCGACGCCTGGACCCTGGTGGGGTGCGGCGTCTTCGGCGCCACCCTGATCCTCCTCTACACGGCCTCGACCCTCTACCACTGCATCCCGGGGCCGCGCGCCAAGGCCATCCTGCGGCTGCTCGACCACTCCGCGATCTTCCTGCTGATCGCCGGCACCTACACGCCGTTCACCCTGGTCAACCTTCGGGGCCGCTGGGGCTGGTCCCTGCTGGCGGTGATCTGGGGCCTCGCCCTGCTCGGGATCTTTCTGCGGGTCGTCCTGCGCCCGCGCTCGACCGCGCCCTTCGTGATCCTCTACGTGGCGATGGGCTGGGCGGTGCTCGCGGCGGCCGGGCCGATGAAGGCCAGCGTGGCGCCCGGCGGCCTGCTCCTGCTGCTCCTGGGAGGGATCTCCTACACCTCCGGGATCATCTTCTACGGCTGGCGCAAGCTGCCCTACAACCACGCCATCTGGCACCTCTTCGTGCTGCTCGGCAGCGTGCTCCACTTCTTCGCGATCCTGCTCTACGTCGTCCCCCCGGGCAC
>DATAHG010000653.1:0-2517 GCA_036263295.1 Thermoanaerobaculia bacterium
CGCCTGCGGCCCGAGGGCCGGATCCTCCTCTGGGTAGGGGAAAAAGACCCGGATCTGCCGCCGGACCTCATGCCCGGCCGCAGCGTGAAGATTGCGGGGAGCGAGCGGCGCCGCATCCTGGAGCTGCGGCGTTCTCTCTCCTCAGAGTTGGAACATCAAAGATGAGCACGATCCTCGCCATTGCCAATCAGAAGGGCGGCGTCGGCAAGACCACGACGGCCATCAACCTCGGCGCCGGTCTCGGCGCCCTGGAGCGCCGCGTCCTCCTGGTGGACTGCGACCCCCAGGGCAACGCCTCCCGCGGGTTGGGGGTCAAAGTGTCGCCGCCGCACCTCTACCATGCGATCTCGGGCGAGGTTCCCCTGGAACAGGCGATCCGCTCCACCGGCTTCCCCAATCTCGACCTCGTCCCCGCCCAGCGCGACCTCGTGGGCCTGGAGGTCGAGTTGGTGGGAGAGGAGGGCTGGGAGGGGCACCTCAAGTCGGTCCTGGCCCAGGTGTCCGACCGTTACGACATCATCCTCCTGGACTGCCCGCCGTCGCTCGGGCACCTCACCGTGAATGCGCTCGCCGCCGCCGACGGCGTCCTCGTGCCCCTGCAGTGCGAGTACTTCGCCCTCGAAGGCATCAGTGAGCTGATGTCCACCGTCAAGCGAATCCAGGGCGGGGTCAACCCGCACCTCGGAATCGCGGGGATCCTGCTGACCATGTACGACGACCGGACCAATCTCTCCAAAGACGTGGCCGACGAGGTCCGGCGCCACTTCGCCGGGAAGGTGTTCGAAACCATCGTGCCTCGCAACATCCGCCTGGCCGAGGCGCCCAGCCACGGTCTGCCGATTTTCCAGTACGACATCAAGTCGCGCGGCGCCGACGCCTACCTCGCGCTCGCCCGCGAATACCTGCGGAGAGCGGCATGAACGCGCGCAAACGCGGCCTGGGCCGGGGGCTGGACGCGCTGATCCAGTCCACCCGGGAAGAGGAGGCGCCCGCCGGAGCCACCGGTACGGGCGTCCGCGCCCTGCCGATCGGGAGCCTCAAGCCCAACCGTCTCCAGCCGCGGTCCTACTTCAACGAGACCGCGATCGAGGAGCTGTCGGAATCGATCAAGGCCCAGGGTGTGGTGCAGCCGATCGTGGTGGCGCCCGACCCGGACGGCTCCTACAGCATCATCGCCGGCGAACGGCGGTGGCGGGCGGCGCGGCGGGCCGGCCTCGAAGAGGTCCCGGTGGTCGTGCGTGAGGTGGCGGACGACCGCGAGCGCCTGGAGCTCGCGCTGGTCGAGAACCTCCAGCGCAGCGACCTCAACCCGCTGGAAGAGGCCGAGGCCTACCAGGCCCTGCAGGAGAAGTTCGGCCTCTCCCAGGAGGAGGTGGCGACCCGGGTGGGCAAGGCCCGCACCACGGTCACCAACTCCCTCCGCCTGTTGAAGCTGCCCGAGGAGGTGCTGGAGCTGCTGCGCGACGGCCGCCTGACCGCCGGCCAGGCGCGGCCGCTCCTCACTCTTCCGACCACGGAGGAGCAGATCGACCTCGCCCTGCGGGCGGTGACCGAGGGGCTGTCGGCGCGCGACCTGGAGCGCCTGACCGCTCCGCCGAAAGCGGCGCCGGCCCCGGCCAAGAAGCCGGCCAAGCCGGACGTCCACTCCGCCGCGGCCGAGGAGAAGCTCACCCGGCGCCTGCAGACCCGGGTGGAGATCCGCCGCCGCGGCAAGGCGGGCGACCTGCGGATCCACTTCCACAATGAAGAAGAGCTGATGCGGCTCTACGACATGCTCATGGAGCGGGAGGAGTACGAATGATCTTCAAATCGGATGGCAAGCAGAGCGACCTCAACGGCTTCCTCGACAAGGGCAGCCACCTCGAGGGGACCCTCCGGTTCCAGACCACCTTCCGCGTCGATGGCAATTTCACCGGCAAGGTCCAGACCGACGGTGACCTCATCGTGGGCGACGGCGGCGAGGTCGAGGGCGACCTGACGGTCGGCCAGGCCGTGATCTCGGGCACCGTGCGCGGCAGCATCCGCGCAGCGCGGCGCGTCCAGATCACCCCGACCGGCAAGGTCTTCGCCGAGATCGACACCCCCTCCCTGGCGATCGACGATGGCGCCCTCTTCGAAGGCCGCTGCACGATGGTCCGCGACGGCAAGGCCGCCGCCCCCGCAGGAGCCGGAATCCCGAAGCTGGTCCCGAAGGCGGCGCGGGAGGGGTGAACCGGCTAACCGCCGACGAACATCCCCGTAATCGTGCCCTGAATCTGTAGAGCGGCTTCGTAGGGATCCGCAGCATCGCGGATAGGACGGCCCATGACGATGTAGTCAGCGCCATTCCGGAACGCCTGCTCTACATCGACCACGCGCTTCTGGTCATCCACCGGACGGTTCTCGACCGGGCGGATGCCCGGGGTGACGATCAGGAGCCGTTCGCCGAGGCTCTCGCGCAGGGGGCGGGCTTCCAGGCCGGAAGAGACCACGCCTTCGCAGCCGATCTCCTGAGCCCGGCGGGCCCGGGAGAGGACG
>DATAHG010000654.1:0-4848 GCA_036263295.1 Thermoanaerobaculia bacterium
GTGAGATCGGGGGAGATGGCGGTCCAGGTCTGCCCCTCGTCGGTGCTCTTGAAGAGCACGTTGGCGCCGACGTAGAGGGTGTTCGGGTCGTGCGGCGAAAACAGCACCGGGGTGTTCCACTGGAAGCGGTACTTGAGGTCGCCAGCCCCCCAGCCCATCGGGTTGTCGGGCCAGGGATTGATGTCGCGCCGCTCGCCGGTCGCGTGGTTGAGGCGCACCAGCAGGCCGCCGTAGGAGCCGCCGTAGACCACCTCGGAGTCCTCGGGGTCCGCCACCACGAAGCCGCTCTCGCCGCCGGCCGTGACGTCGAAGTCGCGCTGGCCGATGCCGCCGCCCTGGGTGCGGCTCAGGATGCGGAAGGCGGAGTTGTCCTGCTGCGCGCCGAGGATCCGGTAGGGCACGTGGTTGTCGGTCGAGACGCGGTAGATCTGGGCGGTGGGCTGGTTGGTCTGCGGGGACCAGGTGCGGCCGCCGTCGTTCGAGACGTTGGCGCCGCCGTCGTTCGACTCGATCAGGCGCTGCGCGTTCTCGGGGGCGATCCAGAGGTCGTGGTTGTCGCCGTGCGGGACCTGGATGGGGGTGAAGGTCTTGCCGCCATCCTTCGAGCGCTGGAACTGCACGTTGACCACGTAGACCCCCTCGGCGTCGGCGGGGTCGGCGTAGATCCGCGAGTAGTACCAGGCGCGCTGGCGCAGATTGCGGTCCTGGTTGGTACGGGTCCAGGTCTTGCCGCCGTCGCGCGAGCGGAAGACGCCGCCGTCCTCGGCCTCGACGATGGCGTAGAGGTTCTCGGGACTGGTGGGGGAGACGGCGATGCCGTTGATCCCCCAGATGCCCTTGGGCAGGCCGGGGTTGCGGGTGATCTCGGTCCAGTGGTCGCCGCCGTCGGTGCTCTTCCAGAGCCCCGAGCCCGGGCCGCCGCTCTCCAGGCTGTAGGGGGTGCGCCGCACCCGCCAGGTCGAGGCGTAGAGGATCCGCGGGTTGGTGGGATCGAGGACCAGGTCGACCGCGCCGACCTCGTCGTTCACGAAGAGGACGCGCTCCCAGTGGGCGCCGCCGTCCTTCGAGCGGTAGACGCCGCGCATGTCGTTGGGGCCGAACAGGTGGCCGAGCACGGCGGCGTAGACCAGGTCGGGGTTCTTGGGATGGATCCGGATGCGCGGGATGTGCCGCGAATCGTCGAGCCCCACGTGCTTCCAGGTCTTGCCCGCGTCGGTGGACTTCCACACCCCCTCGCCGTGCGAGACGTTGCCACGCACGGTCTTCTCGCCGCCGCCCACGTAGACCACGTTGTGATCCCATTCGGAGACGGCGACGGCGCCGATCGAGCCGCCGAAGAAACCGTCCGAGACGTTGCGCCAGGTGCGGCCGGCGTCCTCGGTCTTCCAGACGCCGCCGCCGACCGAGCCGAAGTAGTAGGTCGAGGCGTCGCCGGGGATGCCGGTGACCGCGGCGGACCGGCCGCCCCGGTAGGGGCCGACCTCGCGCCAGCGCTGCCCCTTCCAGAGAGCTGGATCGAACGCGGCGCTCTTGGCGGCGCCCGGCGCGGGCGGGGCGGCGATGGCGATCCCGGTGGTGAACAGGAAGACGAGCAGAGCGGCGGAGAACAGCGGGCGGAAGCCAGAGCGGGAAGCGGTTTCGGGCATGCCTGGGGCTCCAAAAGACGAACGGCCTGCGCGAGCAGGCCGGTGGAAGGGGAAAGCTGCCGTCGCCACGGACCCGGGACTAGGGATAGTCGTCGAGCTTCTCGAGCGGCAGGCCGCAGGGATAGAAGAGGTTGAAGACCGGCTGGTCGATCACCTCGGCATAGTGAAGGAGGATGGGCCCGAACTCTTCGATCGGCGAGCTGCCGGCCTCGATGTCCTGGTACTCCTCCCGGGAGAGCTCGAGCTGCTCGGCAAGCTGCTCGGGCGTCTTGTTGCGGCGCTCCCGGTGCTTGCGGATCAGCTCTCCGGCCTGGCCCGACTTGGTGTCGGCGGACTTGCCGCTTTCAGCCAGCAGGCGCGAGGTCGGGGTCTCCAGCTTGATGGCGATGCGGGCGAGCAGCGGCCCCCACTTCTCAGCCGGGGAGCTCCCGGCTTCCATCTCGCGATACTTCTCTTCCGGCAAGCCCAGCTTGCCGGCCATGTCTTCAAGCGAGAGCTTCTTGCGCTCTCTTTCCTTCTTGAGTACGTCTCCGAGTTTCACCGTCCCCTCCTTGTGTGATTTCGGCCCGCTTAGGAAAGGTGCGCTTGACGGCTCGAAAGGAGCCACCGACGAGGGCCGACGCTTCAGCAACGGCGGCGGGATGCTAACACAGCGACTCCGCCTGCTCCAGGGTAGTGCTCCAGGGGGCGCCTCCAGGGACAGACGCCCCGGCGGCCGCCACCTCCGCCTGTTTACCGCCCCAGTATACGCCTTGTCCCGGATCCGGCGCGAACCTGTACCTAAAGAGAGGGATCGTGCTCGGCTCCGCTCCCTTCTTCGAGGAGGTTCTTCCATGAGAGAGGGTGTCCTCTCGGTGATCGGCGGCACGCCGCTGGTGCGGCTCGAAAAGATATACCCCGGCCTGGACTTCGCCCTGTACGCCAAGCTGGAGGCGCTCAATCCGGGCGGCAGCATCAAGGACCGGCCGGCGGTCGAGATCCTGGAGCACGCCCTGCGCGAGGGGCTGGTCGGCCCCGACACGGTGATCATCGAGTCGAGCTCGGGCAACATGGGGATCGGCCTCGCCCAGGCCTGCTGCTACCACGGCCTGCGCATGATCTGCGTGGTCGACATCAAGACCGCGCGCCAGAACATCCAGATCCTGCGCGCCTACGGCGCCGAGATCGACATGGTGACCGAACCCGATCCGGCGACCGGCGAGCTGCTGCCGGCCCGCCTCAACCGGGTGAAGGAGCTGGTCGAGACCTTCCCGAGCGCCTTCTGGCCCAACCAGTACGCCAACGCCCGCAACTCCGGATCGCACTACCGCACCACCATGCACGAGGTGGCGAACGCGCTCGGCGGCAAGGTCGATTTCGTGCTCTGCGCCACCAGCACCTGCGGCACGGTGCGCGGCTGCGGCGAGTACGCCCGCGACCACGGCCTGGCGACCCGGGTGGTGGCGGTGGACGCCGTGGGCAGCCTGATCTTCTCGGACAAGCAGGCCAAGCGCCTGCTGCCCGGCATGGGGGCGGGCGTGCGGCCGCCGCTCTGCGACCTGCGTTTCATCGACGACGTCGTCCACGTCAACGACGGCGAGTGCGTCGCGGGCTGCCGGCTGCTGGTGCGGCGGGAGGGGGTCTTCGCCGGGGCCTCGTCCGGCGGCCTCGCGGCGGCGGTGGCGCTCCTGCGGGATAGGATCCCGGCCGGTTCCAATTGCGTGCTCATCCTGCCGGACCGGGGGGAGCGCTACCTCGACACGGTGTACAGCGACGAATGGGTCCAGTCCCACCTCGGCGAGCTGCCCGAGCTCTGGCCCCAGAGGGAGAGTCTGACCGAATGCACGACAGTGATGTCCTGATCCTGCGCGGCGGCGAGATCGCCGAGCTTCTCGACGGCCGGGAAGCCGAGGTGGTCGAGGCCGTCCGCCGCGCTTATCTGGTCCATGCGCGGGGCGACAGCTCGCTGCCGCACTCGACCTTTCTGCGTTTTCCGAACGACGACCTGAACCGCATCATCGCCCTGCCGGCCTTCCTCGGCGATGGCTTCGGCCTCGCCGGCATGAAGTGGATCGCCTCGTTCCCCGGCAATGTCCAGGCGGGGATGGCGCGCGCCTCGGCGGTGCTGATCCTCAACAGCTCCCGCACCGGCCGGCCCGAGGCGATCCTCGAAAGCTCGCTGATCAGCGCCCGCCGCACCGCCGCGAGCGCCGCCCTGGCCGGCCAGGTGCTGCGCCAGGGGAAGGAGACCCCGGCCGCCGGCTTCATCGGCACCGGCGTGATCAACTACGAGACCGCCCGTTTCGTGGCCCATGTTCTGCCAGAGATCGCGCGCTTCGTCCTGTTCGACCTCAACCGCGAGCGGGCCGAGGAGCTGGCCGGCCGCCTGCGCGCCCTGCTGCCCGGCAAGAACGTCGAGGTGGCGGGGGAGGCCGGCGAGATCTTCCGGACCTGCCCGCTGATCTCCTACGCCACCACGGCGGTCAAACCCCACGTCGCCGACCTCTCGGAGTGCCAGCCGGGCGCCACCATCCTCCACGTCTCCTTGCGCGACCTGCTGCCCGAGGTGATCCTCGCCGCCGACAACGTGGTGGACGACGTCGATCACGTCCTGCGGGCGTCCACGTCGGTCCATCTCGCCGAGCAGCAGGCGGGCCACCGCGGGTTCATCCGCGGCACCCTGGCCGATCTCCTGGAAGGGCGGGCGCCGGCCAAGTCCGACGAGCGCGCCCTCAGCATCTTCAGCCCGTTCGGGCTCGGGGTTCTCGACCTCGCGGTGGGAGACCTCGCGCGGCGCCGGGCCCTGGAGACCGGGCGCGGCACGCGGATCCCCAACTTCCTGCCAGACGAGGGATAGAGGTTTCCTCCCCGCCGCGCCCGAGATGCCGCGGCTGGGAGCGCCGGCATCTTGCCGGCATTTGGAATCAATTGCCGGCTGCAAGCCGGCGGCCCAGTGGCCCCCGCCCCCGCCCGGGAATGAATTCCCGGGCTGTCAGGGCAACGTCGGATGAATCCGACTTCAAAAAGCCGCTGCCAGACGAGAGAGAAGCCTTACCGGGGATGCCGATCGTCCCTGCCGGAAACCTCGTCAGCCTTCGCGGGGACCCGGACAGCTCCTGCCGGAGACCCGGCAAGTCATGCGGGAGGCCTGCAAAAGTGGTTCTGCATCAAAAATCCTTTCGCCGGCTCCCCGCGAAGCTTGCCGGGTAGCCGGCACCTGTTG
>DATAHG010000655.1:0-6520 GCA_036263295.1 Thermoanaerobaculia bacterium
AGGCGGGTGGGGGCGGCGGTGCCGCCGCCAGAGCCGGGGCCGGAGCGGTTGCAGGCGGCCGAAAGGACCAGCAGGACTGCCAGGACCGCAAGGGCGGAAAGGCTCCGGCGGTTCATCAGGAGCCGGCTCCGAGCTGGGCGAGGACGCTGCGGGCTTGGCGCACGTCGTCGCCGTACTGCTTCTCCGGCGCGCCGGCCACGAAGCGCTCCAGGGCGGCGCGCCCCTGCCGGGTGCGGCCCTGCTCCAGGGCCTTGGTGCCGAGGTTCCAGAGGGCGTCCCAGAGGTCGCGTTTCAGGTCCACGGCGCGTTGCCAGGCGTCGAGGGCGTCGCCGCGCTCGCCGGCCTGGTAGAGGGCGACTCCGAGGTTGTTCCAGGCCAGGGCCGCGCTGGGGCTCAGCTCGACGGCGCGGCGGGAGTCGTCGCGCGCCTGGGCCCAGCGGCCGAGGCGGAGGTTGGTGAGGCCGAGTTGCTCGTAGGCCTTGGCGTTGTCGGGGTCCTCCTGCAGGACCTTGCGGAGCAGCGCCTGCGCCTCCTCCTGCCGGCCGGCCTCGGAGAGGGCCAGGGCGAGGGCGTTGCGGGCCCGGATGTCGCCGGTGTCGGCGAGCGGCTGGAGCACCGCGATGGCGTCCTTGGCGCGGCCGATCTCGGCCAGGGTGAGGCCGAGCTGGCGCGACAGGGCGTCGGTCGTCGTCCCCTGGGCGCGGGCCTTCTGCATGACCTCGAGCGCCTCGGGGATGCGGCCGCCTTGCAGCAGCGCCTGGGCCAGCAGCGAGTGGCCGAGCGGCATGGCCGGGCGCTCCTGGACCACGCTCTGCCCCAGCTTGATCGCGTCGTCCACCCGGCCGCGCGAGTAGAGGTCGATCATCTGGTGGATCTTGCGGTCGAGGCCGACCAGCCGCTTGGGGTCGTCCTCCACCCCGTAGCTCGCCTTGGCCGCGGCCGAGCCGGAGAGGTAGCCGAGGCTGCGCAGGCGGGACTCCTCCTCGGCCGACACCGCGCCCCGGGCGGGCGGCCAGGCCGACTCCTTGGGCAGGGCGGCGAACACCTGGCGGGCCTCGGCGCGCTGCTCGTCGATCAGGTTGTTGGCCTCCTTGGGGTCCTTCGGCAGGTCGTAGAGCTCGGGGATCGGCAGGGCGATCGCCTTACGGCCGCCGCGCAGCAGGCCGCGCAGAGGGGCCCAGCCGCGGTTCAGGGTGGTGGAGAGCGACTCGAAGTAGGAGTCCACCGGCTTGGTGGCCGGGACCAGCAGCGAACGGCCCGGCCGCTGGCTCGCTCCGGCCTGGATCCCCGTCATCTGGAGCACGGTCGGGAAGATGTCCACGTGGCGCGCCCAGCGCAGGTCGCGCCCCGGCTTCACCCCCTGGCCCCAGACCACCAGCGGCACCTTGAGCGTCGCCTCGTAGGCGAACAGGCCGTGGGTCATCTCGCCGTGCTCGCCCAGGGCCTCGCCGTGGTCGGCGGTCACCACCACCAGGGCCGGCGGCTCCTGGCCGGCCAGGTAGGGCTGCAGGAGCGGGGCGAGGAACGAATCGGCGGCGGAGACCTCCCCCAGGTAGGGGTTGTCCTTGAAGCGGCTGGCGAACGGCTCGGGCGGATCGTAGGCGGCGTGCGGGTCGAACAGGTGGACCCAGAGGAAGCGCGGCTTGCCGCGCTGCGCCTTCCACCAGGCCAGGGCCCGCTCCACGGTCTGGTCGCCGCGCCGCTCGGGCATCACGAACTCCTCGGCGTCGGAGCCCTCGGTGAAGCGGTCGTCATAGACCTGGAAGCCGCGGTCGAGGCCGAACTCCGAATCGAGCGGATAGGCGCTGACAAAGGCGCCGGTGGCGTACCCGGCCGCCCGCAGGGTGGTGGCGAGGGTGGGCACCGCCTCCCCCAGCTTGAAGCCGGTGTTGTCGCGCACGCCGTGCTGGTAGGGGTAGAGCCCGGTCAGGATATTGGTGTGGGACGGCAGGGTCACCACGTTGTGGGCATGCGCGTTGGGGAACACCAGCCCGGCCGCGGCCAAACGGTCGAGGACCGGGGTCTGCACCCGCTTGTTGCCGGCAAACCCGGGGGCGTCGGCGCGCAGGGTGTCGATGGTGATGATCACCACGTCGGGCTTCGGCCGGGCCGGCGCCTTCGCCGGAGCCTTGACCGGGGCCTTGGCGGGAGCGGCTGCCAGCGCCGCGGTCAGGACAAGCGGGAGACTCGCGAGCAGCCAGGCTCCTCCCGCGGTCAAGCGGAGCTTCCTCATGGACGGGATTGTAGCGTGGAGGGCGTGGAAGAAAGGGAGGGGCGGCACGTGCCGCCCCTCCTTCGCCGGCTTACGTCCCCGGCTTACGTCCCCGGCTGACGCCGGTCTAGTGGAACCGGAACGTGGCGCCGACGCGGAAGACGCGCGGGCTGAGCGTCTCGTTGATCGCGTTGGCGCGGGTGACGCCCTGGTTGCGCTCCCGCTGCAGGACGTAGTCCGCATTCGAGAGGTTGAAGCCGTCGACGCTGAGGATCAGCGCCGTCGGACCGACGGAGAACTCCTTGTCGAGGTGGGCGTCCACCACGATCACGTCCTCGTGACGGAACTCGTCGAAGTCCGAGGTGAGCTGAACCGGCCGCGAGCCGGTCGGACCGCGGCGGCTCACGAACGGGGTGTTCGGATACCCCTCGCGGCCGTTGACGCTCGCCCCGAAGTTGAAGCCCCAGGGACGGTTCGGCGCCACCTGGTAGAGGCCGCTCAGGTTGAACGACCAGCGCGCGCCGGTGAGGACGTTGGTCTTGTTGCCCCCCGACTGCTCGGCGAAGACGTCGTCGCCATCGGAGAAACCGAGGTCGTCGGCAACCACGTCGGTGGGGTCGTCAAACCGGCGGAACTCGGGCCCGATCTTCCACGTCCAGTCGGATAAGGTCACGTGGCCGCGCGCCGCCCAGTTGTTGGACATTCGCCGCGTGAAGTTGAGGGTGACGCCGAGGTAGTCCTGCTCGCGGTCGCCGTTGGTGTAGAACGTGCCGCCGGTGGACGAGAGCCCGTCCCGCAGGTTGTAGATCGGCGTCGAGCCGGTGCCGCCGTTCGGCAGCGAGCCGGTGGCCACGCCGGTCTGGACGTAGTCGTCGCGGGTGGCGAGCCGGGTCTGCCCGGTCGCGTCGTCCACCACGAAGGTCCGCAGCTCGGGGATGTCGGTGATGTTGCGGTAGGTCACGGTCACGCCACCCGCGAAGTTGGGCGTGAAGGAGTGGTCGAGGCCCAGGGACAGCTCGTCCGTCTTATAGGGCTTGAGATCGGGGTCGTTGACGTTGGGGGTCAGCAGGGCGGCCGGATTGTCCGGGTCGATGTTGTAGGTATAGCTGAACTCCAGCGAGCCGACCTCGTTGGGATCGAGGACCAGGTTGCCGTTGGCGTCGGTGAAATAGAAGTAGGCGTAGCTGTAGCCGAGCGGGTTGACGCGGCTCGCCAGCGGGAGCTGGCCGAGCTGCTCGGCGTACTGCGAGAAGGTGCCGCGCAGCAGCGTCGTGCGCTCTTTGCCGAGGGCGTAGGTGACGCTGACGCGGGGGACGATGGTCTCCCACTCGAAGCCGCCGGCGTCGTTGCCCGTGAAGTTGATCGCCGGCAGCAGCCCCTGGGCGATCGGGTTGCCCGGATCGGAGCTCGGGAGGTTCTCGAGCTTCTGGAGGTCGTAGCGCAGGCCGGCGTTGATCGTCCAGCGGCCGGCGGTGAAGGTGTCCTGCGCCCAGGCGGTGTCGTAGCTCGACTTCACGCCGACCGAACGGTTGCGCGGGAAGACCACCTGCTCGACGTTCCCCTCGACGCCGTTGATCTCGCCGGCCACCACATACTTGCCCCGCGGCCAGACCGTGCCGGAGTGGTTTTCCTGCTCGCGGAAGCCGCCGCCGAACCGCAGCTCGTGGCTGCTCTCGCCGAGGTTGAAGAAATAGTTGCTGTCCAGGCGGGCCTGGTCGATGATGGCGTCCTGCGTGAAGGCGTAGTTGGTGCCGTGCAGCACGCCGTCTTCGGTGCGGAAGCGATCGCCGTCGAGGCCAGCCTGCGGGGAGAGGGTGAAGATGCCGTCATCGCGGGCCCACAGGCCGGTGAAGAACCAGTTGGAAGTCGGGATGTAGCTCGCCTCGACCTTGTAGATGTCCTGCGGGGTGGTCTGGTCGTGCGTGGTTCCGGGGTCCCGGGTAGGGCCGGCGCCGCGGCCGAACTTGAGCTTGTCGTTCGTCCAGTAGTGCAGGACGCCCGAGAGCTGCGAGTTGGCCTGGATGTTGACCTTGGCGTTGAGGTCCTCCAGCTTGGTGCGGTCGAGCTGGCCGCCCTGGACGATGTTGCGGATGTCGCTCTCGCCGTAAGAGGCCCAGCCCCACAGGTGGTCCTTGACCAGCGGACCGCCGACGTCGGCGCCGTACTCCTGCACCGAGTCGATCCGGTTGCCGTCCGGCAGCGCCGGGTCGGACTGCAGCTCGCCGTCGGTGCGCAGATAGCGGGCGTTGACGACCCAATCGTTGGTGCCGCGCTTGGTCACCTGGTTGATGGTGACGCCGGCCGTGGCGACCGACACGTCGGAGCTGGAGACCGTGAACTGGACCTCCTCGAAGGCGCCGAAGTCGAAGTAGGTGGCCGAGCCGCCCACCGCGTTCATGTCGGTCAGGATGACGCCGTCCACCGCGAAGGCGTTCTGGCGCGAGTCGGAGCCCATGCCGAGGAAGTTCGACTGCTGGCCGCTCTCGTTGCCGCCGACGTTGAAGCGGTCGACGACGACGCCCGGCGCCAGGCTGAGCAGCGACCAGGGGTCGCGCGCCGTGGGCACCTGATCGAGCTCCTGGGCACCGACCGTGGAGCCCTGGAAGGCCTTGCGCTCGTCGATGAGCGGCGCCTCGTCCACGATGGTGATGCTCTCGGTGAGCGCCGCCGTGAGGGTCATCTCGATGTCGCTCTTGCCGCCGACGCGGATGCCGACGTTCGGGTAATCGAGCGGGGAGAAGCCCTGGGCCTCGGCGCTGATCCGGTACTGGCCGGGATAGAGCCCGAGGAAGCGGAACTGCCCCTTCTCATCGGTGGTCTGAGTCTGGGGAGCGCCCACGGTGCCGGTCAACGTCACCATCACCCCGGGGAGCGGCTCGCCCTGCTCGTTGACGGTCCTGCCGTAGAGATCGCCGGTCTGGAGCTGGGCCGCGGCCGGCAAGGCCGCGATCAGCAACAGGAGGGCGAAAGCTGCGCAGACCCACCGCGAGCGCACGCTGTCGACTCTGCTCATAAAAGTGTTGCCCCTTTCTGGAAAAACGCGAATCACTCCATCTTCGCGCCCGTCCCCAGGATTCCGGCTCGCCTCCAGAGACCCTGGTTTCGGGTTTCAAGGTTTACTTGGTCCGGATCATAGCAGAGCGCCCGCGGGCGGCTCTCCCGCTCTCCTCACTGTTCTTCTCAGTAGGGGTTCGCGCTCAGCACCCCGTTGGTGACGCTCCGCGTGTAGAAGCCGGTGGTCGGCCGGTTCTTGAGGTCGAAGGTGCCGCCGGCGTTGACCTTCCAGATCTTGTAGTTCGAGTACGTGAGAGGCACGCCGGAGACGCAGGTCTCGGGCATGTGGTCGGCCAGGATGAAGTAGGCCGGGCCGTCGCCGACCACGGTCGCGAGGCCGTTGCGGTCCACCATCACCGAGGTCGCCTCGTTGACGCCGATGCCGAGGGCGGTCGCCGTCTTGCCGTCCTTGATCTGGCGGGCGAGGAAGGCGAGGGTGCGGCCCATGCGGTCGCGGGTCACGAAGTGGCTATCGGTGATCGTCCCCTGCAGGTTGGCCCAGTGGAAGAAGTCGTAGGTGAAGGTGACCGACCGGTGGTAGGGGTTGGCGAGGGCGTCCGACGAGAGCGCGCTGGCGACGCAACCGTCGTAGGTGAAGTCGCCCTGGATCGCGAGACCGGCGCTGGTGCCGCCGACGCCGCCCCCCTTGGCGTAGACCGACTCGACGGCGGTCTCGACCAGAGTGCCCTTGAAAAAGTTGACGTAGTCGCACTGGTCGCCGCCGGCGAAGAAGACCACCTCGGCGTTCTTGACGGTCGTCTGGACCGCGGCGGTGTTGGCGTCGCTCGCCCGGGTGATGACCAGGGTCTCGACCGAATCGACGCCGTTCATCGCGTAGATATAGTCGTTGTAGCCGTTCGAGCCGGAAGAGCGCAGGATGACCACATCGATCTTGGTCGAGCAGCTCGTGCAGCCGCGCACCTGATCGATGATCGATTGCAAGGCGGCATCGACGTCCGTGCCGCCGCCGCCGAGGTCATGGGCCGGCCCGGTGAGCGAGACCACCACGTCGGCGGCGTTGCCGGTGAGGTAGCGGGTGACCTTGGCGTGCGAGGGGGCGGCGGCGAGGGCGGCAGCGGCGGCGAGAAGACAGATGACGGCGGTACGTCTCATCGGATTCCTCCTTCAGAGTCCATCGATTGACGGCAAAGGGACGGGACGTCCCGGTCCCCCGGAAGCGCAGCTCTCGCGTGGAGACTGCCAAGGGTTCCTCTCTTTCTTCAGTGTTGCTGCGCGAGGAAGTGAGCCCCGGGG
>DATAHG010000656.1:0-2185 GCA_036263295.1 Thermoanaerobaculia bacterium
CCCGGCTCGGCCAACCTGATCGGCGGCCGCTCGGTCATCATCAAGACCGTGCTCGGCCGCGGCGAGACCGACATGAAGTTCCCCGGCGCCCCGCCGGGCCTCAAGATGGCCTGCGGCGAAAACCCCAAGCGGGTCTACGGCCAGCGCGGCCGCACCCCCAAGACGCGCATGGGGAGCGCCGCCGGCTACCGCGCCGCCTGGATCAAGGCCGAGAAGTACCGCCGCGATTGGGACGACTACAACCGCAAGAAGGAGGCCGGGCAAGACGCCAAGGCGCCCGACCGCGATCTCGAGCTGGAGACGCTGGCCGCCGCCCTGCGCGGCGAGATCCTGGTGCAGACCCACTGCTACGAGGCCGGCGACATGCTGGTCATGCTCGGCATCTCGAAGGAGTTCGGCTACAAGATCTCGGCCTTCCACCACGCCGTCGAGGCCTACAAGATCGCCGACATCCTGGCCAAGGAAGGGATCTGCGCCGACATGTGGGCCGACTCGTGGGGCTTCAAGCTGGAAGCCTACGACGGCATCCCCGAGAACGCCGCGCTGGTCCACAAGGCGGGCGGCTGCGCCGTCATCCACTCCGACTCGGCCGAGAACATCCAGCGCCTGAACCAGGAGGCGGCCAAGGCCATGGCGGCGGGCAACCGCATGGGCATGTCCCTCACCCCTGAGGTGGTCATCCAGTGGATCACCCGGAACCCGGCGAAGTCGCTCGGGATCGACCGCATGACCGGCTCGCTCGAGGAGGGCAAGATGGCCGACGTGGTGCTCTGGAGCAGCAACCCCTTCAGCGTCTACGCCAAGGCGGACAAGGTCTGGATCGACGGCGGCCTCGCCTTCGACCGCACCGATCCGGCGCGGCGTCCGGTCACCGACTACGAGCTCGGCCTGCGCGACGGGCGGGAGGGACGGCGATGAGCGCCCGCCACAACGCCCTCGCCCTCGCCGCCCTCCTGGGTCTGGCGGCCGCGGCCCTCCCCGTGGGGGCCGAGACCGTCGCCATCACCGGCGCCACCATCCACACCCTCGGTCCCCAGGGGACGATCCGCAACGGCACCATCGTGGTCGCGGACGGCAAGATCCAGGCGGTCGGCGCCGGGGTCGCGGTGCCGTCGGGCGCGCGGCGGATCGACGCCCAGGGCAAGGTCGTGACCCCGGGCCTGTTCGACGCCTATTCGCGCTTCGGCCTGTCGGAGATCCCCGCCGACGAGGGGAGCCAGGACGCCTCCTTGAACGGCGACCGCATGACCGCCGCCTTCCAGGTGGTCGACGCCATCAACCCCCGCACCACGACGATCCCGGTCAACCGGGTCAACGGCCTGACGCGGGCGGTGGTGGCGCCGTCGAACGGTTCGAATTCGCTGATTGCCGGCCAGGGCGCCATCATCCATCTGGGCATCCCGGCGGCCGGCTCGGGGGACATCGTCGTGCGCACCCCCGTCGCCATGTTCGCCACCCTCGGCGAGGCGGGCGCCCAGCGCGCCGGCGGCAGCCGGGGCGGCGCCATCCTCCGCCTGCGGGAAGCCCTGGAGGACGCCAAGGACTTCGCGGCGAACCGCGCCTCCTACGACAAGGGCGAGCGGCGCGACTACGCCCTCTCCCGTCTCGACCTCGAAGCGATGATCCCGGTGGTGCGCGGGGAGCTCCCCCTGGTCCTCACCGCCCAGCGCGCGAGCGACATCGAAGCCGCCCTGCGGCTCGCCAAGGACTACAAGCTGAAGCTGATCCTCCAGGGGGTCGCGGAAGGCTGGGAGGTGGCGGACCAGATCGCGGCGGCCAAGGTGCCGGTGATCGTGAACGTCCTCAACAACCTGCCGGAGAGCCTGGAAGAGACCGGCGCCACGCTGGAGAACGCCGCGCGCCTCCAAAAGGCCGGCGTGACCGTGATGATCGGCAGCGGCGGCGCCCACCTCGCCTACGGCATCCGCCAGCAGGCCGGCAACGCGGTCTCCTACGGTCTCCCCTGGGAAGAGGGGCTGGCCGCCGTCACCCGCACCCCGGCCCGCGTCTGGGGTCTGGGCGACCGTCTCGGCACCCTCGAAGCCGGCAAGGAGGCCGACCTGGTCGTCTGGGACGGCGATCCGCTGGAGGTCACCACGTTCCCGGTGAACGTCTTCATTCGCGGCGCCGAGATGCCGATGGACTCACGGCAGCTCCAGCTCCGCGACCGCTACAAGAATCTCGG
>DATAHG010000657.1:0-11181 GCA_036263295.1 Thermoanaerobaculia bacterium
CGCAGCCCGAGCGCGAAGGGCACAGCATAGAGCGCCAGGAACGGCACATAGCCGGTGGCGAGCCCCACCGCCATCCACTGCACCTGCCGGTGCTGCTCCCAGTCGCGGCCGCGCATCAGGCGGTAGACCAGGATCGCGATCGCCGCGAGCGACAGCAGCACCGTATGGGCGGTCTCGATCCGGTCGAGCAGCAGGAGCCCGGACGCGGCCGGAGCGCCGAACCAGCCGCGCATCGAGCCGACCTGCAGGGTCAGCAACGCCGCCGCCGGCAGATAGAGGAACGGCAGCGCGCGGCGCAGCCCGGACCCTTCCCGCAGCGGCACCGGGAAGACCAGGAACAGGTGGAGCGTCAGCGCCGGCAACAGCAGCCGGGCGAGCTCATCCAGCGAGTAGACGACGCGGTACAGGGAGTCGGCCGGCGGCACCGGCGACAGCAGGTAGAGAGCCGCCGAGGTCAGGCACCAGAGGCAGAACAGGAATCCCTGCCGGCCGCGCAGGCGCACCAGCGTGTAGACGCCGACCAGCAGGTAGGCGAGACCGCACAGCGCCAGGATCAGATAGGGGAAGTCGAAGTCGAGATCCGGCCGCCAGTACCGGACCTCCGCGAGGGCTCCGCCGCGCAGGACGAGCAGCTCGGTCTGCGGCATCTCGCGCAGGCGCTTCCCGAGCTCCGGAGCCGGCAGCATGTCCCCGCCGCTGACCGACAGGATCTGGTCCCCCGGCCGCAGGCCCGTCGCCTCGATCGTCACCCCGGTCACCCGCACGCCGCCGCCCGCCGGCTCGGCCTGGAAGCCCAGCGGCTCGAAGGAGCGCACCTTGCGGTCCACGCTCACCCCGGCCACGGCAAGGACCAGGAGAGTCAGGAGCAGGGTCGAGATCAGTTTGAAATGGGCCCGGTTCATCAGGGGCTACTCAAGTTCGAGCTGGGAAGAAGCACTTTCCATGCCACCGGCACAGAATTCTGAATGCCCTCTAAGTCTTTGTTTTTACGTACGTTCGCCGCCTGCCATCCAGAATGCCGGATAAGATCCAAGATTCTGAATCCAAGCGGTTGGCCGGTAGTGAGCCATTTCACAGACGGGGCGTGAGGGGGGAGACAGCGAGCCAGGCGAAGCCGCTAATGTCGAGACGCCCGCTGTCCGGGGTTGAAACCCCGGCCTACCGGGATTCAGCCCCTTCCGGGGCTGGGTTTGTTTTGCTTTGTCACCAAGCCCCGGAGGGGCGTCCGGCCTCCCCTTCGCATACCATCTCCCCATGACCTCGACTCTCCACCAGCGCCTGACCCGGGCGGTTGTCGCTCTCGTCGTCGCCGGGATCGCCGGCGGCGGTCTCGCCCAGTGGGCCGGCCGGCCCGAGCTCGCCGGGTATCTGTGGGCCGGCACCACGGCGATCGCCTTTCTCCCTTTGATCGGCTCGATCGTCGCCAGTCTGCGGCGCGGCGAGATGGGGGTGGATGCCATCGCCCTGCTCGCGATGGGGGGCTCGCTGGCCCTCGGCCAGTACCTGGCCGGCGCGGTGGTCGCCCTGATGCTCTCGGGCGGGGAGCTGCTGGAGGACTACGCCGGGGCGCGGGCGCGCAAGGAGCTGTCGAGCCTGGTCGAGCGGGCGCCGCGGGAGGTCCACCGCTATGAGGACGGCGAGCTGGCCGAGCGCGGGGTGGGTCTGGTGGAGCCGGGCGATCTCCTGCTGGTCAAGCCGGGGGAGATCGTGCCGGTGGACGGCCTGGTGGCGGGTCCCGGCGCGGCGGTGCTGGACGAGGCCGCTCTCACCGGCGAGTCGCTGCCGGTCGATCACCGGCCCGGCGACCGGGTGCGCAGCGGCGCGGTCAACGCGGGCGGGCCTTTCGACCTGCGGGCGGTGACCCGGGCCGAGGAGAGCACCTATGCCGCCATCGTCCGGCTGGTCCAGGAGGCCGAGGCGTCGCGCGCCCCCTTCGTGCGGCTGGCCGACCGCTACTCGCTGTTCTTTCTGCCGGTGACGCTGGCCATCGCCGGGTTGGCCTGGGTCCTGGCCGATAGCCCGACGCGGGCTCTCGCCGTGCTGGTGGTGGCGACCCCCTGTCCGTTGATCCTGGCGGCGCCGGTCGCCTTCGTCTCCGGCATCTCGCGGGCGGCGCGGCGCGGCATCATCGTCAAGGGGGGCGGCGCGATCGAGGCGCTGGCGCGCGCCCGCACGCTGCTGCTGGACAAGACCGGGACGCTCACCCGCGGTACGCCGTCGGTGACCCGGGTCGAGGCGTTCGGGGCGGTGTCCCAGGATGAGCTGCTGCGCCTCGCCGCCGCGCTCGACCAGGTGTCGCCGCACGTGCTGGCGGCCTCCCTGGTCGAGGCGGCCCGGGGCCGCGGGCTTGGCCTGCCCTTCCCCACCGAGGTGACGGAGACGTCCGGGTCCGGAATCGAGGGGCGGGTGGACGGGCACGCCGTGGCGCTCGGCCGCCTCGGCTGGCTGCGCCAGAAGACCGGCTCCGAGGTGCCGGCACAAGTGGCGGAGCTGCGCCGTCAGGTGGCCGAGGAGGGGCACTCGAATATCTTCGTGGCGGTGGACGGCGGCCTCGCCGGAGTGATCGTGCTGGTCGATCCGGTGCGCGAGGACTCCGCCGCGACGCTCGCCGGCATGCGGACTCTGGGGATCGAGCGCATCGTCATGGTGACCGGCGACCACCACGGGGTCGCCGACCGGGTCGGGGCCGCGCTCGGGGTGGACGAGGTCCTCGCCGAGTGCTCGCCCGAGGACAAGGTCGAGGCGGTGCGCCGGGAGAGCCGGCAGGCTCCCACGGTCATGGTGGGGGACGGCATCAACGACGCCCCCGCCCTGGCCGCCGCGGACGCCGGGGTCGCCATGGGGGCGCGGGGGGCCACGGCCTCCTCCGCCGCGGCCGACGTGGTGCTGATGCTCGACCGCCTGGACCGCCTCGCCGAGGCGCTGGCGATCGCCCACCGCTCGCGCGGCATCGCCCTGCAGAGCGTGCTGGCCGGGATGGGCCTGTCGATCGCGGCCATGCTGGTGGCCGCGTTCGGCTACCTGCCGCCGCTCGGCGGGGCGCTGTTCCAGGAGGCGATCGACGTGGCGGTGATCCTCAACGCCCTGCGGGTCCTCGGCGGCGAGTTGCCGGCGGCGGCGTTTCCGGGACGGGGGGCGGCGCCCCGGCCGGAGGCACAGGCCGCCACCTAGCGCCAAAGAAAAAGGCCCGGCGAGCGCCGGGCCTTTTTCATCCTGCCGGAAGGGATTCCCGCTTACAGGTCGGCCGCCTTGAGGCTGGCGGTGAGCTGCTGGATCACCGGCTTCAGGACCTTGTCGAACATGCGGTCGTCATCGACTCCACCGCCGAAGCCGCCGACGCTCACCTTGACGCTGCCCTCTTCGCCGCGGGCCTCGTCGGCCCAGACGATCTCGCCGGTGCTGGTGTCGATCAGGCGGGCGTTCATCGCCGCCACGAAGTTGCGCTTGCCGGCCGAGAAGCCGGGCAGCCGGCCGATGCCGCCGCCGTGGGCGCCCTTGTCGGTGACGCCGTACTCGGTGACGGCGCCGGTCAGGAGGTAGTTGACCCCCAGGAGCTTGCCGACCTTGACCGCGGTCGAGGGATCGACGTCACCGGAGAGGGTGAGGTTCTTCTCCTGCATCAGGGCTTCGAGCTGCTCGCGCTCGACCACCCGGAACTTGCCGCTCTTGACGAGCTCGGTGACGAAGACGTCCTGCGCCGCCGTGGCGCCGCCGTGGTACCACCACTGGTTGTCCGCCTTGTTCTTGAACTCGAGGACGGCGAGGCGGGGCTTGTCGGACTTGGCGGCGCTGGTCACTGCCGGCACCGTCACGGCGAGCAGCAGGGCTGCGCAGAGAGTGAGAAGGGTCGCGCGCTTCATGAAAGCCTCCTTACGGCTGGATCAGGCCTCGGCCTGGGTATTTCTTCTGCGATGACCTCGCGTGCGGTCTGGGACCGCCTTTCCTACGAGGGGGTCATACCTCGGGGAGTCAGGCGATGATTCTACCGCGAAGTTACCCGGAAAGGCTCTCCTCTTCGAGCTCGCCGCTCTCCATCCGGCGAGCTTCCAGCTCCTGCGCATCGACGACGCAGAGCGCCGTCAGGTTCACGATGTCCCGCACCTCCATGCCCGGCTGCATGACGTGGACGGGCTTGTTCATGCCGAGCAGGATGGGGCCGATGGCCTCGGCGTTGGCGAGCCGCCAGATCAGCTTGTAGGCGATGTTCGCCGACTGCAGCTCGGGGAAGATCAGGACGTTGGCCGGCTCCTTGAGGCGCGACCAGGCGTAGTCCTGCTTGAGGATGGCGTCGAAGACCGCGGTGTCGGCCTGCATCTCGCCGTCCACTTCCAGGTCGGGGTCGAGCCGAGAGACGATCTCGACCGCCTTGCGCACCTTGCGGGCCGCCGGGTGGTTGTTCGAGCCGAAGTTCGAGAACGACAGCATGGCGACCCGCGGCTCGATGCCGAAACGGCGGGCGAACTCGACGGTGAGGAGGGCGATCTCGGCCAGCTCCTCCGGGTTCGGATCGATGTTCACGGTGGTGTCGGCGAGGAAGAAGATGCGGTCCTGGAAGATCAGCACGAAGGCGCCGGAGACGCGCTCGACGCCTTCGCGGGTGCCGATGATCTGGAGGGCGGGGCGCAGGGTCTCCGGGTAGGACTGGGTGAGGCCGGAGATCAGGCCGTCGGCGTCCCCCAGCTCGACCATCATGCTGCCGAAGTAGTTGCGCTGCCGCATCCGCTTGCGGGCCTCCCCCAGGGTCATGCCCTGGCGGCGCCGCATCTCGTGCAGGCGGTGGATGTAGGGCTCGAATTTCTCGCAGCTCTCGGCGTGGATGATGGTGATGCGGTCTTCCGGCAGATCGAGGGCCTCGAGCTTGGGGGCCACCACCTCGCGGCGGGCGAGCAGGATCGGATGGGCGATCCCCTCTTCGACCAGGATCTTGGCGGCGCGCAGGATCTGGTCGTGCTCGCCTTCGGGGAAGACCACCCGGCGGGGGCTGCGGCGGGCGCGATCGATGATGCCGCGCATCAGCTCCAGGCGGCGCGAGATCAGGACTTCCAGACGGCGGTGGTAGGCCTCGAAGTCGTCGATCGGGACCTGGGCGACGCCGCTCTCCATCGCCGCCCGGGCGACGGCCGGCGGCACGCGCAGCAGGACGCGGTAGTCGAGCGGCTTGGGGATCAGGTATTCGCGGCCGAAGCGCAGGGTGTCGAGGCCGTAGGCCTTGAGGACGCCGTCGGGCACGTCCTCGCGGGCGAGCCCCGCCAGGGCGCGGACGGCGGCGAGCTCCATGCCGTCGTCGATGTCGGTGGCCCGCACGTCGAGGGCGCCGCGGAAGAGGAACGGGAACCCCAGCACGTTGTTGACCTGGTTGGGGTAGTCGCTGCGGCCGGTGGCGACGATGGCGTCCGGGCGGGCGGCGAGGGCCTCGTCGTAGCTGATCTCGGGGTCGGGGTTGGCCATCGCGAAGACGATCGGATCGGGGGCCATCGACTTGATCATGTCGGCGCTGATCACGCCGCCGACCGAAAGGCCGATGACGACGTCGGCGCCGGCGATCGCCTCGGCCATGGTGCGCATCGGGGTGTCCACGGCGAACTCGGCCTTGTAGGGGTCCATGGCTTCGGTCCGCCCCTGGTAGACCACGCCGTGGCCGTCCGAAAAGATCATGTTCTCGCGGCGGAAGCCGAGCTTGAGGTAGAGCTTGGCGCAGGAGAGGGCGGCGGCGCCGGCCCCCGAGAAGGCGATGCGCACCTCGTCGACCTTCTTGCCGACCAGCGCCACGGCGTTGAGCAGGGCGGCGCCGGAGATGATGGCGGTGCCGTGCTGGTCGTCGTGGAAGACCGGGATGCTCATCTCGGCCTTGAGGCGGCGCTCGATCTCGAAGCAGTCGGGGGCGCGGATGTCCTCCAGGTTGATGCCGCCGAAGGAGGGCTCGAGGAGCTTGACGGTGCGGATGAACTCCTCGGGGTCCTCGGTCGCGATCTCCAGGTCGAAGACGTCGATGTCGGCGAAGCGCTTGAACAGCACTCCCTTGCCTTCCATCACCGGCTTGCCGGCGAGGGCTCCGATGTTGCCGAGGCCGAGGACGGCGGTGCCGTTGCTGATCACCGCGACCAGGTTCCCCTTGGCGGTGTACTGGTAGGCGAGGAGGGGGTCGCGCTGGATCTCCTTGCAGGGGTAGGCCACTCCCGGGCTGTAGGCCAGGGAGAGGTCGCGCTGGGTCACGGTGGGCTTGGTGGGCACCACCTGGATCTTTCCCTTGCGTCCCTGCGAATGGTAGGCGAGGGCATCCTCGACGCTGATCTTCTTCATGCGGGTGGCTCCTCGGACCTGTCTTTGGTCGGAGCGGGATCTTACTATGGAGGGATGATCGTCGCCCGCCCGGCCCCTGGATCCCTGCTCTTCGTCACCCAGCCCGACCACGCCCGTTTCGCGGGCGAGCTTCTCTCTCTCTGGCGCACCGAGGGGCTGCCGGGCCACCCGCGCCGCGCCGAGATCCTCTTCGCCGCCCGCGAGCACGACAACGGCTGGCGCGAGGCCGACTCGGCGCCGCGCTGGGACCGCGAGCGCGGCCGGCCGCACGATTTCGTCAGCATGCCGCGGCCGGACCGCATCGAGATCTGGGAGCGCGGCACGGCCCGCTTCGCCGGGGAGCACCCGTACGCCACGCTGCTGATCGTCCGCCACGCCCTGCAGCTCCACCAGGACCGCTTCCGGCAGGCGGACGAGGCGGAGGGGGAGGTCTGGGCGGGGTTCCAGGAGTATCTGGAGGAGCTGCAGCGCGGTCTTCTGGAGGCGCTGGAGGCGACCGCGGCGGCCGGCACGGCCCCGGAGGAGGTCCGGGCCGAGGTCGAGGCGGACTACCGCTGGATCGACCTCACCGACCTGATCTCGCTGGCGGTCTGCAACCGCTGGACGGAGCCGTTCGCCCGCCACGGGATGCGGGGCGGGCTGGCCGGGCTGCCCGCCATCGCCGAGCCCCTCCGGCTGGCGCTCGACCCCTTCCCCCTGGCGGGAGCCACGACTTTCCGGATCCCCTGCCGCCGCATCGCCGACCGGCCCTATGCCGGGGACGCCGACCTCGCGGTCGAGCTGGCCCGGACGCGCTGGGAGGAGATGGAGGTGAAGGTGGTCGGCCCGGAGTTTTTCGGCACGGAATCGTTCAGCGTGGGACTTTGAGGCCGCGCGCCACCTTGCGGGTCCGCGCCGGCTGGAACAGGGCCTGCTCGAACAGGCCGCGGTAGAGCGCCAGGACGTCGTTGAACAGACGGGCGAAGGCCGGATCGGCGATGCCGCCGAGCAGGGTCTCGCCGCGCATCAGCGGAGGCAACCGCGGATCGCCCAGGTCGCCTTTTTTGCCGGCGGGAGTACCGGCGGAGGCCAGGGATGCCAACGCCGGGCTGTCGCCCGGCGCCAGGGCGGCTTCCCGGTCCGCCCGCCGGAGATCGCCCGCCCGGCAATCCACCAGGTAGAGGGTATAGAAGAACTCGTACTGCCCGACCTCCAGGGCGTGCAGGACTTTTTCCAGGGAGTCGAGCTTGGGCATCTCCTTGCCGGTCTCGTACTTCGAGAGCTGGCTCTTGCCGATTCCCGCCTCCCGGGCGAGCCGAGCCTGGCTCTTCCCGCGCAGCTCCCGGAGCAGGCTCAGCGCGCTGCCCAGGTTCACCCACATGCTCATGCGCGAAATGTAGACGCAAAGAGACGCCCGCGCAAGCTTAAGAGCCTCATTCTACGTTAGTTAAGAGCAAATGTAGATTGTTTGGCGCGATGATTTATACCGCGGCCAGAATACACTCCGGCCAGCGCAGTGCCCTGTTCGGCAACTGGAAGGCGATCCAGACAATCGGCGGAAAATTACTTTTGCTTACCTAAAACGGACGTCTAGAGATTACCAAGGGAGACGACGTCGGGGATCGGGTAGGTCCGGCCGCCGCTTTCGACCTCCAGGACGGGCCAGCCGGCGGTGCCGGTGATCCGCTCGGCCCCCTCCTCGCCGACGATCCAGGTCTCCTCGACCTTGGTGCCGGTGATGGACGGGTTCCAGGCGAAGGCCTGGGGGCTCACGACGGTCTCGGCGGAGCCGGGGCCGGCGATCCAGTCGCGCGACTGGTAACCGCAGGGGCCCCCCTGGTGGTGCCGCTTCTCTTCGCCGGGAAAACCCAGCTCTTCGTAGGCGCGGGCGGCCACCGCGAAGAGCTCGTCCCCGGTGACGCCGGGCCGGGTGGCGGCGAGGAGCCGGGCGTTGACCTCCGCCGCGGCACGGGTGCGGCGCCGGACCTCTTCCGGGACCGGGCCGGCCCAGACGATGCGGGTGAGGGCGGCGATCAGCCCGCCGCGGCGGGCGCAGGCCACCACCATGACGGCGCGCTCCCAGCTCTGGGCGGTGGGCAGGGGGTGTCGGAAGCGCTCCAGGCGGGCGTCGGATCCCACCAGCAGCACCACGGGGACGGCGCCGCGGGCGAGCAGGGCGGCGGCGAGCCGCCCGGCGATCTCGTCCTCCGACAGGCCGGGGCGCAGGCCGCGGCAGACCTCGCCGAGCGCCTCCCCGGCGTCCCGCCCGAGGGCGCGGTAGCGCTCCACCTCCGGAGGGGTGAGCCGGGCTCGCAGGCGGGCGATCTCCGGGCCGACGCCCTGCACCGGCCCGAGGGCGGGATGCGGGACGCGGTCGAGCCCCAGGCGGGCGCCGGCGCCCAGCAGCTTCCAGACCTGGGTGGTCCGCCACCCCGGGTCTCCCGGCTCGGCGGTCCAGGGGAAGTCGGCGGGGGTGAAGCCCCGCCCCTCCAGCCCATCTTCCTCCAGGAAGCGCGGCATCTCGATCTGGTTGGCGAGCAGCCAGCGCCGGCCGTCGCGGGCCACCAGCACGGCGCCCACCCCGGTCTCCCCGGTGAGGTCGATCGCGTTCGACGCCCCGGCGGTGATCCAGGCGAAGTTGGGCGGGGTCTCGAGGAGGACGGCGTCGAGGTGCAGGTCGGCCATCCGGCGGGCCAGGCCCTGGGTCTTCTGATCGATTTCGATGCTGGCGGTGCTGGAGCTGGAGGCGCTGGGAAGGTGGGATGCCATGCGCGGATGTCTTTCAAACCCCGCGCCAGACCGCCCGCCTTGAGAGAGGACCTGAGAGAGGAAGAGGAAGCTTCAGCTTCGGCGTTTGCGCCCGCCGCGGCCACGGCCGCGGGAGGAGCCGGCACCGGCGGACCCCGCCGGCTTGCCCTTGGCGGGAGACTCGGGGGAGGCGGCGGGCGGATCGGAGCGGGCCACGAAGACCTCGGGCGAGTCCTTGGGCAGGACACGGAAGAGCACCACGTACTCGCCGAGCTCCACGGCGCCCTGCGCGACCGGCCGGAGCTGCTGGAAGTTGGTCTGCAGGAACAGCTCGACGCGGCTGATCACGTCGCGCAGGTCCTCGGGCCAACGGCTGGGCAGCTCGTCCCCGGGGTTCTCTTCGCCCGGCCGGTGGAGCGCCAGGGCCTCGGCCTCGACGAGGTCGTAGCGCCGGAAGAACTCGCGCCGGGAGACGCCGAGGGATTCGAGGATCTTGGCCAGGGTCGAGAGAGTTGCCTCTTGACGCGCGTTCTCGATCCGGGAAAGCTGACCCCTGCCGAGTCGGGCCTGTTTGCCGACCTGCTCCAGCGTCTTGCCACGCTCTTTGCGCAGGCGCCGGAGGGTCTCTCCGAGATAGGCAAACATGTCCATGGGCCGCAATCTATCTACGCCCCGGCCCGCTTGGCAAGGCGTAAGTCCTTTTTAGAGAGTAATTTACGCAGAGACTTCAGGTTGCCTTCTGCGATGAGATGTTTTCTCTCTCCACCACCTCGATGGTCATGGTGGCGGGTTGTCGGCAAGAAAAGCTCTATCGACAAAATCAAAGCTGAAGGTCCCCCGGGGCCGAGTTACGCCCTCCTGCAACCCCGGATCCGGCCGCCTTTTCGGCGGTCGCGGGCGCGGCTCCAGCCGAGTATTTGCGTGTTAACCTCTACCGATGGAAGCCCAGGAGCGCAGCTTGCCGGCCCACGAAGGAAGGGCGGAGGCCTTGCGGGTCTTGATGCCCTCGCCGATCGGCCCGCTCGGGATCGAGCTGCTCGGCACGGTGGTGACGCGGCTCTGGATCGCCCCGGCGGAGCCGGTGCTGTCCCAGCTCGTGCCGCTGCGCAAGCTGGAGGGCTCCGAGGTTCTCGACGAGATCTTCGGCCACCTCTCGGAGTATTTCGCCGGGGCGCGCCGCAAGCTGGAGTTGGAGTTCGACCTCGGCCCGAGCGGCCTCAACCCGATCGCCCGCCGGGTCCTCAAGGAGGTCTGCCGCATCCCCTACGGCAAGACCCGCAGCTTCACGGAGGTCGCCGACTCGGCCGGCCGCTCCGCCGCCGGCCAGGTGCTCGCGGTTCTCCAGGAGAATCCTCTTCCCATCCTGATCCCCTGCCACCGGGTGCTGACGGACGAGTCCGGTCTCGGCAGCTATGTCGGCGGCACCGATCGGAAGCGGTGGCTTCTCGATCTCGAAAGCCAGGCCACCGAGCTGGTCTGAGCGAAACCCCTCCAAAAACGTCGCAAAGCGGCGCCGCTCCGTAACAACACAGCGCCGTCACGGCAGGGATCGTCGCCATTTCGTGGCGAAGTGCCGGTATTCCGTGACGCCCCGTCGAGAGAACGGGACGACGTCTCGCCAGTCCGTAACGACTCCGGGATCCGGCGTGACCCAGTGGAGAGAGGCCGTGACAACTCCGGGAGACTCCGTGACGACATGGGGCGATGTCGTCAAGGAGCGGAGACCGAACGTGACGGAATGAGCCCGCTCCGTGACAACACGGCGACACACCGTGACCACACGGGGCCGCGAAGCGACAAAGTGGCGAGACATCGCGACGAAACGCCCAGAGAAAGTGACGAGATGAGCCGAGATCGTCGCAACGCGTAGAGACTCCGCAGCAACTCCTCGAAGGATCGCGACGAAACGCGGATACTTTGTCGCAACGTGGCGATGATTTGTCAGGGTCTCTCCCGAGATCGTCACGTTCTCCCGAGGGTCTTTCCCGCTCCAGCTCGCTGTCCAACATCCCAGAGTTCTTGCCTGACCAAATCTTGACAAGATATGGACAAGACGTTAGTCTGCCTGGCGTGACGAGCGAGAGGAGTTGAGCATGCGAGATCGGGTTACAGTGATCGGAGCGGGGCCGGGGGGGCTCGCCACCGCCATGCTGC
>DATAHG010000658.1:0-1731 GCA_036263295.1 Thermoanaerobaculia bacterium
TCGAGATGCCGGAAGGCCGGCGCGTTGAGGTCGATCATGCCGCCCGGGATCTCCAGATAGGGCATGCCCTCGCGGCGGGCGCGCAGGATCTGGGCGAGCGAGACGGCCTGATTGCCGAAGCCGTACTCGATCGCGAGCCAGAGCCAGCTCCGCTGCAGGACCTCGTCGGGGTCCTCGCCGGTCGAGCGGATCTCGATGCGGTCGTAGCTGCGGTGGACCGGCCGGTCGCGCAGCGGCGCGGCGAGCGAGTCGGGGCTGTCCACGCCGAGGGCGCGCAGCTCGTCGAGGAAGGCCGGCACCCGGCAACGCTCCAGCTTGAGCTGGGCCGGGGCGCGGAACTTGCGCTCCTGGCCGGGCTTCTCCAGCTCGGTGAGAATGCCGAGGTCGCGCACGTAGGCGAGGTCGCCGTAGCGGAACGGGCCGAGGCGGGCGAGGAAGCGACGCTCGCCGCGCTCCTGGAGGGCGCGGATCAGCGGGCGCACCGCCTCGGGCTCCAGGGCGGTCTCCTCGGCGACGTGGAACAGGGTGCGCAGCGGGATCGGCCGGATCTGGAGGTCCTCCTGGTCCGGGTACTCGGCGGCGAGCAGCTCGAGGACGGCCGGGACCCGCTCGCGCGGGATGCTGATCCGCACGGCCGACTCCCCTTCCGGGTCGTCGGCGGTGGGCGGCCGTCGGTAGGTCAGGGTGAACTCGCCGGTCTCCTCCTCGACCGCGGGGTGGAAGGTGCCGCGCGGGGCGCCGGGGACCGCCTCGGCCTCCCGCACGAAGTGATAGGCCAGGCGGTGCCAGAAGCTCTCTTCCCAGGACTGCCGGTTGGTCTTCATGCCGGCCTTGGCGAAGTGGATCTCCTGCGGCGTGAGCTGGAACAGGGCGAGGCGGTCGAGGAGCCCGGCGCGGTCGAAGCTGCCGGTACCCTTGGGCACCTTGCCCATCCGTTCGAGGAAGCGCATCTGTGCCGAGGGCTCCTCGAAGCACTGCGCCAGCTCGCCGCCGCGGGTCGAGGTGACGCGCAGGATGGTAATCCCGCGATAGCCGACCCGGGAGACTTCGACGGCGGCGCAGGGCTGCGGGTGGTCGTGAAAGCAGAGCCGCGCCAGCCGGCACCAGACCGAGCGCTCGAAGACCTGCTCCCAGGAGGTCACGGCGTAGACCTTCTGGACCTCGGTGACCGCCTTGCCGAGGTCGCGCAGATGGGTGCAGGTGCTCTTGCGGCTGGCGGCGCAGGTACACGACCGCAAAGGCCGGGAGCTGCCCGGCACATGCCCGACATAAATCGCCGAATCGGCCTTGCTCGCCGCCTCCGGGACCAGTCCGATCCCGGTGCGGTGGAATTCGAGATGAGGGAAGAGAGACATCGTTCTGCTCGAAGACGACTAGTTCTGTGGGATTGACCCCGAACGGAAGGCGGATTCTAATGGAGATCGAGGATGCGGGGGGAGTCCCCCTTTCTTTTGATTCAAACGGACTCGGCTGGAACAAATCAGCGCCTCAGGAGCCCTTATTCGAGGCTGATACGCTGAAGCCTCGCCACGACGTCCCACTCCCCGACCTGAAAAAGGAGCCCGCGATGCTCACCTTTCCGCGCCGCGCCGCCCGCTGGACCGCCGCCGCCCTCGCCATCCTGCTGTCCGCCCCCTCCGCGTTCGCGGCGCCGGTCAAACGCGAAGCCCCCGGAGCCGATTCGCCGCAGGCGGTGATCGCCCGCCTGGAGAAGGCGGCCCAAGCCAAGGA
>DATAHG010000659.1:0-1683 GCA_036263295.1 Thermoanaerobaculia bacterium
GGAACGATCCGCAGATCGGCATCGACTGGCCCTACCCCCATCCGATCCTCAACGACAAGGACCGCCACGCCCCGCGTCTGGCAGATATCGTGCACCGGCTTCGGGCGTGATGCCCGAAATGAGCACCGAGACGACGACCGAAACCGGACTCTTCTCTCCCCAGGATCTGCGGCAGATGGCCGAGTTGGGCATCCCGCCCCAAGAGGCCCTGCGCCAGATCGAGCTGTTCCGCAATCCGCCGCCGTTCACCCGCGTCCTCCGCCCCTGCCGGCCGGGCGACGGCATCCGCCGGCTCACGGCGGAAGACGAGCCGGCGCTCCTCGCGCGCTATGGCGAAGCGGTCCGCCACGGGCGGGTCGGCAAGCTGGTGCCGGCCTCGGGCGCGGCGAGCCGGATGTTCAAGGCGCTCCTCTCCTTCCTCGGCGGGCCGCCAGACGCCCAGCCAGGCCCCGAGGTGCGCGCCTTCTTCGAAAACCTGCCGCGCTTCGCCTTCTACGGCGAGCTGGCCGCCGCCCTGGCGGAGGGGGGCCATGACCTCGGCGCCTGCGTGCGGAGCGGCGACTGGCGGGTGGTGCTGGACTGCCTCCTGACCGAGACCGGCCTCGGCTACGCCGAGCGCCCGAAGGGGCTGCTGCTCTTCCACCGCTACCCGGAAGGGCCGCGCACGCCGTTCGAGGAGCACCTGGTCGAGGCCGCGATGCTGGTGCGCGACGGCGAAGGGCTCTGCCGCCTGCACTTCACGGTCTCGGCCGACCACGAGGACGGCTTCCGCCAGCTCTTCGCGGAGTCTCGCTATTACTATGAGCGGCGCTTCAAGTCCCTGTTCGAGGTCGGCTTCTCGTTCCAGAAACGCTCGACCGACACCCTGGCCGTCGATCCCGACAATCAGCCCTTCCGGGACGAGGACGGCGCCCTCCTCTTCCGCCCCGGCGGCCACGGCGCCCTGATCGACAACCTCGCCACCCTCGGCCTCGAGGGCTGGGACGTGGCTCTGCTCAAGAACATCGACAACATCGTGCCGGACGACCGCAAGGAGCTGGGGGTGTACTGGAAGCGGCTCCTGGGCGGGCTGCTGATCACGCTCCAGGACCGCATCTCCGAACTTCTGCGGCGCCTGGAGTCGGATTCCGATCCGGCGGTGATCGAGGAGGCTTCGCGCTTCGTGGCCGAGGAGCTCTCCCGCCCCCTGCCGGACGGCCTCGCGGCCTCCGAGGAGGGGCCGCTGCGGCGCTTCCTGATCGAGGCGCTAGACCGCCCGCTGCGGGTCTGCGGCATGGTCAAGAACGAAGGGGAGCCGGGCGGCGGACCGTTCTGGGTCGAAGGCGCCGAGCCCGGCCAGGTGTCGATCCAGATCGTCGAGACCTCGCAGATCGATCCCGATTCCCCGGAGCAGCAGGCCCACCTCAAGGCCTCGACCCACTTCAGCCCCGTGGACATCGCCTGCTTCCTGCGCGACCGCGACGGCAGACCCTACGACCTCCACACCTTCGTGGATCCCTCGACCGTCTTCATCTCCAGCAAGTCGCACGACGGCCGACCGCTCAAGGCGCTGGAGCGCCCCGGGCTCTGGAACGGCGCCATGGCCGGGTGGAACACGGTGTTCGTGGAGGTGCCGGTCGAGACCTTCGCGCCGGTCAAGACGGTGATGGATCTGCTGCGGCCGGAGCATCAGCCGGGCTGAGC
>DATAHG010000660.1:0-2614 GCA_036263295.1 Thermoanaerobaculia bacterium
CTCCACCCGGGCTGCGACGACGAGCTGTTCGGCCGCATCATCGAGAGCTACCGCCACCACTGGCTGGCGACCTACCGCGATCTGCCGGTGCTCTTCCGCGGCGTCGAGCGGATGCTGCGGGGGCTCGCCGAGCGCGGCTTCCTCCTGGCGGTCGCGACCGGCAAGAGCCGGCGCGGCCTCGACCAGGCGCTCGACCAGACCGGGCTCGGCAGCCTCTTCCATGCGACCCGGACGGCCGACGAAGCCTTCTCGAAGCCGCACCCCAAGATGCTGCTCGACATCCTCGGCGACCTGGGCGTCCGCCCCGAGGCGGCGTTGATGGTGGGGGATACGACGTTCGATCTGGAGATGGCGCGCAGCGCGCGGACGGCCGGGGTGGGGGTCTGCACCGGCTCGCACTGCCGCGAGGAGCTGGAGAGGTTCGATCCGGTCGCCTGCCTGGAGGCCGTGATCGACCTGCCGGGGTGGCTCTCCGAGGCCCGCTCGGAGGCCACCCCTCTCAACTCGAGCTTGCCGAGCTAGCTCAGCCCTTCTTCTTCCAGTCGGCGACCTGCTTTTCGAGGTCCTGGACCTGGGCCGCCTGCGGCGCCGGCTGCGCCACCTTGGCGGCGGCCAGCGCCTTCTCGCCGTAGGACACGGCGCCCTTGGCGTCGTTGTTCTTCGCGAGCAGCAGGGCCTTGGCCCGCAGGTTCGTGAAGTTGGCGTCGAGCGCGATCGAGGAGTCGAGGTACCGCGAAGCCTCCGCCAGGCAGGTGTTGTTCTGGATGCAGTAGTTGGCCGCCTGGTACGGGGTCTGCCAGCGCACGGCGGACTGGATCTGGCTCATCACCGCCTTCGGCGTGTCCACCTCGATCTTGAACGGCACCGCGATTTTCTCCCAGCGCATCACGACCGTGGCCGAGTTGTCGGTCACGTCGTCGAACTCGAAGCTCATCCGCTCCTGGAAGTCGGCCGGGCGTGGCGTCGCCGTGAGGCGCAGGGCGTCGTCCTCCTGCTTGTAGTTGAAGGCGCCCCAGAGGTCGGCGTCCTTGCTGAGGATGACCGTCCAGTCCCCCGTGGTCGGGATGGTCTGCAGGCCGTAGGTGCCGGCCGGCAGCTCCTTGCCGCCGATCTTGACCGGGGTGTTGAAGGTGATCGTGGTGTTTTCGTTCGCGCCGGTGCGCCACACCTCGTTGTAGGGCACCAGCTCGCCCCAGATCGTCCGTCCCTTGACCCCCGGGCGGCTGTACTGGATGGAGACTTCGGTCAGGCCGACCGTCTGGCTGACCTTGGCGTTCGGGCTGGGGCGCGGCAGGTTGAGCTGCTGGGCGGACGCCGAGCCGACGGCCACCAGGGTGAGCAGGGCGGCGCCGGCCGCCACAGAGACACGGGTCATTCGCATGAACTCCTCCTTGAACGGGAAAACTTCGGGTCCTTCGTGAACTTGCAATCTATATCAGGAGCGGGCGCCGTACCCCGCGTCCTCGCGAGCCGGCGCCGCCGCCATCGCCGCCGCCCGCGTCCGCGACGCGTCGGCTTCCCGCCGTGCCGCCTCGGCGTCCCAGGCGCCGGCCGGCTCGACCCAACCCTGGAGATGGCTCTCGATCAGGCCGGCCAGCATCCGCAGGTGGTCGGGCCGGTCGTTGAGCGCCGGGATATAGCGGTACTTCTCGCCCCCGGCGTGGACAAAGAACTCGCGGTTGAGCTGGTCGATCTCCTCCAGAGTCTCCAGGCAGTCGGCCGAGAACCCCGGGCTGATCACGTCGAGGCGCCGGACGCCGGAGCGCGCCATCGCCTCGATGGTCTTGTCGGTGTACGGCTTGATCCACTCCTCGCGGCCGAAGCGGGACTGGAACGTCACCTCCCAGCGGTCCCGCGCCAGGCCGAGCGCCTCGGCGGTGAGCCGGGCGGTCTTCTGGCACAGGCAGTGGTAGGGGTCGCCCGCGTCGAAATAGCGTTGCGGGATGCCGTGGAAGGAGAAGAGGAGCTTCTCGGGCTCGCCGTCGCGCTCCCACACCTCCCGGATGCTCGCCGCCAGGGCGCGGATGTAGGCCGGGTCGTCGTGGTAGCTGTGGATCGTCCGCACCTCGGGGATCCAGCGCCAGCGCGTCAGCTCGGCCGCCACGGCGTCGAAGGTCGAGGCGGTGGTCGCGGCGGCGTACTGCGGATAGAGCGGGAGAACCAGGATGCGCCGGCATCCTTTCCCGGCCAGCTCGCGCAACGCCTCCCGCACCGAGGGATTGCCATAGCGCATCCCGAGCGCCACGTGGACCGGGCTGCCGATCTCGCGGCGCAGGATCTCCTGGATCCCGGCGGCCTGCCGGCGGCTGATGGCGAGGAGGGGCGAGCCTTCGTCGGTCCACACTTTGCGGTAGAGGGCGGCCGACTTCGCCGGCCGGGTGGTGAGGACGAACAGGTGCAGGATCAACCACCAGACCGGCCGCGGCAGCTCGATCACCCGGGGGTCGAGAAGGAACTCCCGGAGATAGCGCCGCAGTGCCGGGGTGTCGGGCGCGTCCGGGGTGCCGAGATTGGTGAGCAGGATTCCGACGGCCGGAATCTCGCCATGCGGAAACCCCGGCTGTCCTAGATATTCAGGCATGAGACCAGTTTAACCTCCCCTCGCGCCGCCCCG
>DATAHG010000661.1:0-2974 GCA_036263295.1 Thermoanaerobaculia bacterium
CGGCGAGGCCGTCGTGCCGGTGGTAGCGCCGCCGCCAATAGTCCACCTTCTCCTGCATGCGGTCGATCCACTGGCTGAGCGCCACCAGGTAGTCGGCGCCGATGTTCTCGTCCTTGAACTCGTAGGCGACGTTCTCGATCGTCGCCGCCGGGAACGGGAAGATCAGGCTGTAGAAGTCGGCCGGCTTGAGCCGCAGGCCGTACTGCTCCGCCTGGGTGTGGTAGGGGCTGTAGCGGTTGAAGTGGATCGACAGCAGCGCCGACGGCGGCGGCAGGTGGACCAGGTTCTGCAGCTCGCCGTAGTACTTGGCGTAGGTCTCGGCGGGCTCCTTGGGCGAGCCGATCAGCAGGTTCCAGGCGGGGAACACGTCGTGGACCGCGCAGTGCTTCATGACCTGGAGGTTCTGGAACGCCGTCACCCCCTTGTCCATCAGCTTGAGGGTGGACGACGACAGCGACTCGAATCCCGGCGTGATCGCCTTGACCCGCGCCCGCGACAGCGCCTCCAGCTCGCGCTCCTGGAGGTTCGCCTTGAGCTGGTAGTAGATGACCAGGCTCTCCGGCGTGTCGAGGTAGGGGAAGACCTCCTTGACGTAGTGGCGCTGCAGGATGTTGTCGACGCAGATCAGCACCCCGGCGCGGCCGGCGTACTTGAACAGCGAGCGGATCAGCTCGACCGCGAGGTCGGGGCGCATGGCGCGGTAGGCCATGGTGCTCTTGTTCAAGCCGCAGAAGGTGCAGTGGGCGTGCTCCCCCCACCAGCAGCCGCGCGAGGTCTCGAACGGCAGGATCGAGCGGATCTCGTAGGCCGGCAGTTTCTCGTCCAGGGCCTGGAAATAGGGGTCGTAGTCGAGCGGGATGGGGACGTTGATGTCCAGCTCCTCGCCCATCGGCCCGATCCCCACGCCCTGATTCACCTTGGAGAAGACGCCGGCGATCCGGTGGTTCTCCTCCGGCCGCCCGTCGAGCAGGTTGCGGACGAAGCGCGGGAAGGTCTTGAGCCCCGGGCCGGAGAACACGAAATCCATCGCCGGCACCAGGCGGACGAACTCCTCGCCGGCCGGCGACTCGCTGGTCGCGCCGCCGAGCACCGTCACCACCCGCGGGTTGCGCGCCTTGATCAGGCGGGCCATCGTGAACGAGGCGTTGTTCTCGAAGAACATCGAGGTCAGGCCGACCACGTCTATCTCGTCGAGGCGGTAGCGGTCGATGATCTGGTTGAACACGGTCTCGATGCCGCGGCGCTTTTCGAGCGCCAGGCGGCGGAACCCCTCGTGCTCGTGGCCGGGGAAGAAGCGGGCGAAGTACTCCTCGGTGTTGTCCGGCGCGTCGGGGAAGGCGGTCTGGCGGAAGAACCACTCCGGGAAGTAGCCGGCGAGCTGGTCCACGCGCTCGATCACCATGTCGTAGAAGTCGAGCCCCACGTAGTTGGCGAAGTCGAGGTTGGCGTAGAGGATGCGCGTCTCCACCTGGTCGCCCAGCTCGCGGTCGGTCACCGCCTTGAGCTGGGTGAGGCCGATCGAGGGCATGTGGTAGCCCGAGAAGGGCATGTTGAGCAGGGCGATCTTCAGCATAGGGTCCTCGCTTCCTCCGGCTCCCTCTGTACGGGCGCGGCGGCGTCCTGGTTCCGTGTCTCTTCCGGGAACGGCCAGCAGGGGCGCCGCTCGAAGGGGTAGGCCGGCAGGGGGACGCGCCGCCGCGCCTCCCCACCGTTCAGGTCATGCAGTGCGGTCCAGTCGATCTCCTCGCCGCGCAGCCACCGCTCCCCTGTATCCAACAGTGCCCGGGGGGCGTCCGGAGGGGCCGGAGCCGGGTTTTCCAGCAGCTCGACGGCTTCGTCCAGGCTCCGGCAGAGCACGATCCGGCGGTGCTCGAAGGCGCGGCGGCCGGTCTGGAGGGTCCAGGCCACGTCCGCCAGGGACAGCCCGGGGTGGCGCCGCAGGTGGCCCGCCAAGCGCGCCGCGGCGCGCTCCAGAACGGTTTCGGTGCGGGCCGACAGGACCAGGAGCTGCCAGCCGGGCGTCTCGGAGAGGCGCGCGGCGGGCGCCTCTTCCAGCACCACGCAGGCGTTGGCGCCGCCGTAGCCGAAGGAGCTGACGCCGGCCCGCCGTGGGCCGTATGGGCTCTCCCAGGGCTCCAGGCGGCCGGAAATCCGGAAGGGGGTGCCGTCGAGCGACGCCTCGGGATGGAGGCGGGTGAAGTGCAGGGTCGGCGGGATCTCCCGGTGCTCCAGGGCGAGCGCGGTCTTGATCAGGCCGATCACCCCCGAGGCGCCGTGGGCGTAGCCGACGTTGCTCTTGACCGACCCCAGGACGGCCGAGCCGGGCTCGCCCGCCCCCTGGAAGACCTCGGCCACCGCGGCGATCTCGATCAGGTCGCCGAGCGGGGTGCCGTTGCCGTGCCCTTCGAGATAGGTGACGCTGCCGGGTTCGACCCCGGCGCGCCGCAGGGCTTCGCGCAGGGCGCCCGCCCGGCCGGCGGTCCTGGGGACCAGGAACCCCGCCTTGCCGGCGCCGTCGTTGGTCACCGCCGTGCCGCGGATCACCGCCCGCACCGTGTCGCCGTCGGCCTGGGCGTCGGAGAGGCGCTTGAGGACCACGACGCCGACGCCGTCGCTGTGGACCGCGCCGTCGGCCGCCGCGTCGAACGAGCGCGAGTGCCCGGCCGGGGACATCCGCCCGCCGGGGTGGAAGGCATAGCCCGGGCGCTGCCGGCCGGTGACCGCGGCGGCCCCGGCCAAGGCCATGTCGCTCTCCCCGGTGAGCAGGCTCTGGACGGCGAGATGGACCGCCACCAGCGAGGTCGAGCAGGCCGCCTGCACCCCGAAGCTCGGCCCCTCCAGCCCCAGCTTGTAGGAGACCCGGGCGGGGAGGAAGTCCGCCACGCTGCCCATCGAGGCCTCCTCGTACTCCTCGGGATCGAGGACGCCGCTCTGCGCCAGGGCGGAGAGGTAGTCCTGATGGGAGGAGCCGCCG
>DATAHG010000662.1:0-5123 GCA_036263295.1 Thermoanaerobaculia bacterium
AGGACCACCGTGACCGGCAGGCGCGCCGCCGTCTCGGCGAGCGGGATCCGCGGCGCCATCGCCCGCGCGGCGCGGTCGAGCTGGGCCGCGAGATCCGCCGCCACGCGGGCCGTCCCCGGCGCGGCCGATCGGTAGCGCACCGCCACCCACCCGGCGCGAGCCGTGGCGTACGAGGTCAGATCGGGAGGGACCGGAGCCGGCCGGCGGCGCTCCTGCCCGCCGACACCGCAGACGAAAAGGAGAAGCAAGGCCAGCGAAAGCAGGGGGAAGCGCACGAGCCGTAGCATAGCGGCTCGGAACTGAGAAACCGCGGCTGGGAGCGCCGGCGTCCCGCCGGCAAAGTAACTTTAGATTCGATGGCCGGCTGGAAGCCGGCGGTCCCAGCCGCGTTATCGCGCCTGTGCCGGCAGCTCGATCCGGCGGCCGCCGAGGATCGTCGCGACGGGCCGGCCGCGCAGGGTCCAGTTGTCGAACGGGGTGTTGCGCGACTTGCTGCGGAAGCGGTCGGCCTGGATGGTCACCGGGTCGGTCGGATGGAACAGCGTGACGTCCGCCGGGCTGCCGGGGGCGAGCGTGCCGCCGGGCAGGTCGAGGACGCGCGCCGGGCCGGTGGACAGCAGCTCGACCAGGCGATAGAGCGAGAGGATGCCGGGATCGACCAGGCGGTCGAGGCAGAGCGACAGGGTGGTCTCCAGGCCGAGGATCCCGAACGGCGCGAGGGTGAACTCCACGCTCTTCTCGTTCGGATGGTGCGGCGCGTGATCGCTCGCGATGCAGTCCACGGTGCCGTCCACCAGCCCCTCGATCAGGGCCAGGCGGTCGCGCTCGGAGCGCAGCGGCGGCTTCATCTTGGTGTGGGTCGAGAAGCCGCTGCGCGCCACCTCTTCGTCGGTCAGGATCAGGTGGTGCGGCGCCACCTCGCAGGTCACCCGCAGGCCCTGGGCGCGGGCGCGCCGCACCATGTCGAGGCTGCGCGCGGTGGACAGGTGGGCGACGTGGTAGCGCCCGCCGGTATCCTCGGTGAGGATGATGTCGCGCGCCACGATCACGTCCTCGGACGAGCCGGGGATGCCGGGCAGGCCGAGCCGGGTGGACCACTCCCCCTCGTGCATGACGCCCTTGCCGGTCAGGTTCAGGTCCTCGGCGTGCTGGATGACCGGCACGTCGAAGTGCTGGGCGTAGGCCAGGGCGCGGCGCATCAGCTCGGCGTTCATCACCGGCTTGCCGTCGTCGGAGATGGCGACGACGCCGGCCCGCACCATCTCGCCGACCTCGGCGAGCTCCTCCCCCAGCAGCCCCTTGCTGATGGCGCCGATGGGATAGACGCGGGCGAAGCCGTGGCGCCCGGCCTCCAGGAGGATGTGCTCGGTGATGGAGCGGTTGTCGTTGACCGGCTCGGTGTTGGCCATGCAGGCCACGCCGGTGAAGCCGCCGGCCGCCGCGGCCATCGTGCCGGTGCGCACCGTCTCCTTGTACTCCTGGCCGGGCTCGCGCAGGTGGATGTGGATGTCGATCAGGCCGGGGCAGACCACCAGGTCCGTGGCGTCGATCGTCTCCAGGTCCTTGGCCTTTTTGACCGCGATCTTCTCGTCGATGCGGGCGACGGCGCCGTCCTCGATCAGGAGGTCGAAGCGGCCGTCCATCTCCTGGCTCGGGTCGATCACCCGGCCCCCCTGAATCAAGAGTCTGGAGGTCGGGGGCATCAGGCGGTCTCCTCGTGGACGCCGGAGAGCAGGTAGAGGATCGCCATGCGGACCGAGACGCCGTGGGTCACCTGTTCCAGGATGACGGAGTAGGGGCCGTCGGCCACGTCGCTGGAGATCTCGACGCCGCGGTTCATCGGCCCGGGGTGCATGATGATCACGTCCTCTTTGGCCGCCTTGACCCGCTGGGGGGAGAGGCCGAAGAGCTGGAAGTACTCGCGGACCGACGGGAAGGACATCCGCCCCTGCCGTTCGAGCTGGATGCGCAGCATCATGATCACGTCGGCGCCGCGGATCGCGTCTTCCAGGTTGAAGGCGACCTCGACTCCCATCTTCTCGATCTCGGCCGGCATCAGGGTGCGCGGCCCGGCGACCACCACGTGGGCGCCCATCTTGTTGAGCAGATGGATGTTCGAGCGCACCACCCGGCTGTGCTCGATGTCGCCGACGATGGCGACGCGCAGGCCGGCGAGCTTCCCCTTGTGCTTGCGGATCGTGTAGGCGTCGAGCAGGGCCTGGCTCGGGTGCTCGTGGGCGCCGTCGCCGGCGTTGATGACGCCCGCCTTGACCCGCCGCGCCAGCATGTGGGGCACGCCGGGGTGGCCGTGGCGGATGACGATCAGGTCGGGCGCCATGGCCTGCAGGTTGAGGGCGGTGTCGATCAGGGTCTCGCCCTTCTCCAGAGCCGAGCCGGAGGTCGAGAAGTTGAGGTTGTCGGCGGACAGCCGCTTCTCGGCGATCTCGAAGCTCGACCGGGTGCGGGTGGAGGCTTCGAAAAAGAGATTGATGACGGTCTTGCCGCGCAGGGTCGGGACCTTCTTGATCGGCCGTTCGCCGACCTCGCGGAAGGTGTCGGCGGTGTCGAGGATGAGCTCGATCTCGGCCGGGGAGAGCTCGGCGATCCCCAGCAGGTCCTTGCGGGTCCAGCGCTGCGTGTCGGGCATCAGGCGGTGTGGCGCTCCAGGATGCGCACCTGATCGACGCCGTCGTCGGTCGAGGCGAACGACACCTCGATGACCTCGTCCTGCCGGGTCGGCACGTTCTTGCCCACCACGTCGGCCTGGATCGGCAGCTCGCGGTGGCCGCGGTCGATCAGCACGGCGAGCTGGACCGAACGGGGGCGGCCGTAATCGACCAGATGGTCGAGGGCGGCCCGCACGGTGCGGCCGGTGTAGAGCACGTCGTCGCACAGCACGACCACGCAGTCGTCGATCGGGAGCGGGAGATGGGTCCCCTTGACCAGGGGCTGGGCGGCGACCAGCGAGAGGTCGTCGCGGTAGAGCGTGATGTCGAGCATGCCGATCGGCACCTTCTGCCCTTCCGCCCGTTCGATCTCGGCGGCGAGGGCCTCGGCCAGGGGGACGCCCCGGGTGCGGATGCCGACCAGCAGCAGGGAGCCGATGTCGCGGTTGCGCTCGACGATCTCCCCGGCCATTCGACGGATGATCCGCGCCATCTGCTTGGCGTCGAGGATCGTCGTCTTCGGCGTCAGGTTCTTCGTCAAGTCTGGTCTCGGCGGGAGTTCTTCAGGTCCGCGGCATCGTATGGCCGGGGGCGGGGGGTTGTCAACGCGGGAGCGGGCCTCTAAGATCCCGTCGTCCCCCGGGACAATCGAAGGGAAGTTTTCGCATGAGCCGCAAGAGCACTCCGTCCGCCTCGAATCCGTCGCCGTCCGCCGGACCCCATGGGACCGACGGCTCCGTCTGGCGCACCTACCGTCGCGAGATCACGTTCCTGGTCCTGTTCGCCGTGCTGCTCGGCGGCGGCTTCGCGCTGATCTCGCTCAACTGGGTGAACGATCACGCCATCGAGCCGTTCACCGCCGGCATCGCCCGGGTGAGCGGGGGGATCCTCGACGTGCTGGGCCAGGATGTCCAGATGCGCGGCACGGTGATCCAGGGCTCGCGCTTCGCGGTCAACATCCGCAACGGCTGCAACGGCGTCGAGGCGATGCTGATCTTCCTCGCCGCGGTGCTGGCCTTCCCGGCCCCCTGGCGCTCGCGCCTGCTCGGCCTGGGGCTCGGCATCCTGGCGATCCAGCTCGTCAACCTGGTGCGGGTGGTGGTGCTGTTCCTCACCGGGGCCTACTTCCCCAAGCTGTTCGACACCTCCCACACGGTGATCTGGCAGACGGTGGTCATCCTGTTCAGCGTCCTGCTCTGGATCTACTGGGTGAACCGCTTCGCGGCGCCGCGCCAGCCGGCGACCTGATGGCCCGCGCCCAGCCGGCCCGCCGGCCTTCGTCCGAGCCCGCCGCCGCCCGGCCGGCGGTGCCGCGGCTGATCCGCAACGCCCTGCTCTGGGTGGTGCCGGTGGCGCTCCTCTGGATGCTGCTCACCCCGGCCTACAACCGGTTCCTCCTCGGCAGCGCCGAGAACCTGGTGCGCTGGACCGAGAGCCCCAACGTCACCGAGCTGCCGCGCCAGGACACCCACTTCGCCTACGTCCACCGGGTCGATTTCCCGCCGGCCCGCGCCCTGGTCTACTCGTTCCGGGTGACCGACGTCCACTTCCACCTGGTCATGCTGGGCGCCCTGTTCCTGGCGGTGCCGGGGGTGGCCTGGAAGGAGCGGATGTCGAACCTCGGCTGGGCGCTGCTGATCACGGTCTTCTACGACATCCTGCTGGTCTTCCTCTATGTGAAGTTCGCCTACGCCACCCAGCTCGGCGCCTGGAGCCTCGCCCACTACGGCCCCTTCGCCCGCAACTTCTGGGGGCTCGCGAAGCATCTGTTCGACCTGCCGTTCAAGTTCTCCCTCCCCTTCCTGCTGTGGGCGGGGTTCTACCTGCGGTGGCTGATGGAGCAGATCCGGCCGGCGGAGGGCTGACCGGCCTTCCCTCGTAGGAATGAATTCCCGCGCGATGGAAGGCTCTCGCGCGGTGCTATCCTCCCTCGATCACTACAGGAGGGCGAGATGAAAAAGAGAGCCAAGAAGCTGGTGCTGGCGAAAGAGACTTTCCACTCGTTGTCTCGCGTGGTTGGAGCTGATACCGCTGGTCTCGACTGGTGCATGGGGTCGATGCTGTGTGAACCAGCACCCTGCCCGACCGGCATGTATGCCTCTTGTAAGAGCCTGCAGGAATGATCTGAGCCGGCCTCGTCCCCTTTTTCCCATTCCCGCAAGCCCGGGAATGAAGTTCCCGGGCTACAGGGGCAGCGTCGGATAAATCCGACTTCAAGCCGCGTACAGGGACCGGCCCAACGGGCCGGGAGACCCCAGCCCAGGGCTTCGGCCGAAGGCCGATGCCCTGGGTACAAGAAGCGCATGATCCCGCGGCCTGAAGGGCCGCCAGAGCAGGGATCTCTGGCGGCCCTTCAGGCCGCAAGATTCGAGGATTCCCTCCAACCCAGGGCATCGCCTTCGGCTCAGCCCTGGGCTGGGGTCTCCCGGCCCGTTGGGCCGGTCTCCCGCCGGCCTT
>DATAHG010000663.1:0-4416 GCA_036263295.1 Thermoanaerobaculia bacterium
AAGGCGATGAATTTGGCGCTGTCGTAGCCCTTGCCGCTCTCGAAGTCGGTGGTGGACTGGTTCTTGAGGAGCTTGCCGTCTTTCTCCAGCAGGAACATATGGGGATAGCCGGGGACCTTGGGAAAACGCGACAGGAACTTCTCGTTCTTGTTCTCCCGGCTGAAGTTGACCTTCAGAACCACGTAGTGCTGATTGAGCAGGCTCATGATCTGCGGGTCGGCCTTCATGAACTGATCGATCTTGTGGCACCAGATGCACCACTCGCCGCCCACTTCCATCAGGATCCGCTTGTTCTCCTGCTGGGCCTGGAGAGTGGCCTTCCTGAGGTCGGCGTCGGGGTCGGCGGTCATGTCGTAGCCGGCCGTGCCGGGCAGGGCGGCGGCCGCTCCGGCCACGAGGAACGCCCAGAGCAGCATCAGGATCGTCTTGCGGGTCTTCATGCGCGCATACACCTCCAGAGGCATTCATACGGATGGGGCCGGCCGGATGTTTGTCGTCCGGCCGGCCCCCGCGGGTCAGGGCCGGTTGCCGGCCACGGCGCTCGCCGGTCGGGTGTCGAGTTGCTGGAGCAGCTCCCGCACCGCCACGTCGAGCTGGGTGTCGCGGTCGGTGAGGCCCTCCCCTACCGGACGGGTCGCCGGCACGTCCACCGGACGGGGGTTGAGCTCCATGTCCTGCCCCTTGAGATCGGTGATCTGGATGAAGGGGATGCGCAGGATGGAGCCGTCCACCATCTCGATGTTCGTGGTGTAGATGATCCAGCCCGAGGTCGGCTCGCCCACCACCTTGCCCAGGCCGAGGGCGCGGTAGCCTTCGGTCAGCAGCTCGGAGTCGGAGAGGGAGTGCTGGTCGGTCACCAGCACGGTCGGGCGCTCCAGGGCGCGCTGGCCGAGCAGGGCGCGCGACGGCGCCGCCGGATAGTCGCGGTAGGCCATGTTGACGTAGCCGCGGCGGCCCAGGGTGTCGATGGTGTAGGCGCTCACGAAGCCGCCGTTGTTGTGGCGGACGTCGACCACCACCCCCTCGCGCCCCATGTTCTCGGTGTCGAGGTCCTGGTAGAGCTGGAGCAGCGAGGTATAGCCCATGTCGGGCATGTGGACATAGCCCAGCCGGCCGTTGCTCACCTTGGCGACGTAGGCGCGGTTGGCCTCCACCCAGCGGCGGTAGTCCAGGCCCTTTTCGGTCTGGGCGTCCACCGGCCGCACCGGCACTTCGCGCCGGTTGGCCCCGGCGGCGGTGCCCGCCACGGTGAGGGTCACCTGGCGGCCGACTTTGTAGTCCAGAAGCTGGTCGAGGTTGGTGGCGGCGCTCACCGGCTTGCCGTCCACGGCCAGCAGGTAGTCCCCCTCCTTGACCTTGCCGGTGACGGTCACCGGGCCGAGCGGGAGGAGGGTGGTGATGCGCAGATGGCCGGTGCTCTCGTATTCGGCGGGGTCGAAGCGCAGGCCGAGACGGCCGGTGCTGGTGACCTGGTCGCCCGCGGGGGGACGGAAGCCGAGGTGCGAGGCGTTGAGGTCGCCGATCATCAGGGACATGATGCGGCGCATCTCGTCGGGCGTGCGCGAGCCGAGGATGCGGGGGCCGTACCAGGCCCGCGAGGCGTCCCAGTCCACGCCGTTCATCTTGGGGTCCACGAAGTTGTCGCGCAGGTAGCGCCAGGACTGCTCGAAGACCTGCATCTTCTCGTTGGGAAAATCGACGTCCATCTCGGCCGTGACCGTGACCGGACGGGGGGACGGCGACTCGATCGCGACGGCGTTCAGGCCGCCGTTTTCGAGGTAGTAGATCTCCTTGCTGTCGGGGCTGAACTGGAGGAACGACTTGCCGCCCGGGGTCGAGGTGAGCTGCTTGGCGACCGCCGGCTCGCGCGCCAGCTCGTCGAGCGAGTAGACGTAGAGGTTGTCGCGGTTGGCGACCACGGCGGCCATGGCCAGCCACTTGCCGTCCGGACTGATGACGAAGGAGTTGACGTCGAGGCCGACCGGCAGCAGGGTGAGGCGCTGGCGGATGCCGTCGAAGGCGATGTCCACTTTTTCGGGTTTCGCCTTGTCTTCGGGCTTCTCTTCGTCCTTGGCGTCCTGCTTGTCCTTCGCGTCCTTGTCCTTGTCCTTGGCGCTTTCGGTCAGCGAAGCGGGCTCGGCCGGCGCGGCGGGGCTCACCGCCTTCTCCTCGGGCTCGCTCTGCGGCGAGGTCTTCACCGCGGGCGGGGTCTCTTCCTTGAAGAGGTCGCGGAACTGGTCCTCGCGGAATTTCGGGGTACGCGGCTGCAGGTCCACCCGGGCGATCTGGCCTTCCTCGGTGCGCTGGCTGGTGTCGAAGAGGAGGAATTTGCCGTCCGGGCTCCAGGAGATGGCGTTGCCGCCGGTGTTGGCGACGAAGGAGACCTGCCGCGCCTTGCCCTGGGCCGGATCGACCGGGACGACGACGGCGTTGCGGAACATGCGGTCGCCATACACGAAGAGGGCGATCCAGCGGCTGTCGGGGGACCAGGACCAGGGCCGGTCGGAGCCCACCGGGGGCTCGTCGAGCCGGACGGTGGTCAGGAGCCGGTCGGGACCGGGTTTCTTGCCGGCCTTGTCACTGATGTCCAGGAGCCGGATCTCCTGCTTGCCGCGCTGGAAGGCGAGGAGCTTGCCGTCGGGCGAGAACTTCGGGGTGTGGTTGTGGAAGCTCCCCTCGGTGAGGCGCGTCTCGGTGCCGGCCGCGAAGTCGTAGAGGAAGAGGTTGGTGCCCTCGCCGTCGCGGTCGGAGGCGTAGACGATGCGCTTGCTGTCCGGCGCCCAGGTCACCTGGGACTCGCCGCCGGCCGTGGCGGTGACGCGGGCGGCGTTGCCGCCGTCCTTGGACGAGGCGGCGAAGACGTCGCCGCGGGTGACGAAGGCGACCTTCTTGCCGTCCGGCGAGAGGGCCATCTCGGCCATCTCGTTGGTCAGCCGCTGGTGCTCGGGGGCGGTGTCGGCCGGCGCGCCCTGCAGGTTGATGGGGACCTCTTTCGCCTGGCCGGTGGCGGTGTCATAGCGCCAGATCGCCAGGTCGCGCTCGAAGACGATGGTCTTGCCGTCGCGCGAGATGGTCGGCCAGAGCAGGCGGCCCTGGCGGAACTGGGTGAGCTGGCGGGCCGCTCCGGTTGTTCCCGTCGTTCCCCCCGCTCCAACATCGCGAGACCAGAGGTTCTCGGCGCCGGTGCGGTCGGAGGTGAAGTAGACGCGGCGGGCGTCGGCGCTCCACATCGGCCAGAGGTCCTTGCCGGCGCCGGCTCCTTCGGCGTTCCCCTCGATCTTCTGGTAGCGGCCGTCCGCGGTCCTGAGCCAGATCTCGGACCGGTCGATGTGGCTGTGGCCGTGGCGCCACCACTGGCCGGCCGCGATCGAGCGGGCGTTGAAGGCGAGCTGCTTGCCGTCCGGCGAGGGGGCGGCGAAGAACTCGTTCATGTAGCGATCGGCGCTGACCGGCATGGGGGTGCCCCCCTCCAGCCGCACGCGATAGACGTCGTTCATGCCGCCCAGGTCGTGGGTCGAGGACGAGAAGTAGAGCCACTTCGAATCGGGCGACCAGGCGTCGAGCTGGTCGTTGTCGTCGTCCCAGGTCAGCCGCCGGACCTCGCCGGTCTCGAAGGTGAGCACGTAGATGTCGCCGTTGCCGGTGCGGCTCGACAGGAAGGCCAGGTGGCGGCCGTCGGGCGAGAACAGCGGACGCGTCTCGTTGGCCGGGTGGGAGACCAGCAGGTAGGCGGCGCCGCCGTCGGCCCGCACGGTCCAGATGTCGCCGCCCGAGGAGAAGGCGATCTGGGAGCCGTCCGGGGACAGGGCGGGCTGGGCGAACGACGGGATGGGCCGGACCGCCGATCCAGCCGGGGATTGGGCCGCGAACGAGGGGGCCGCCGTTCCACCCGCGATCACAGCCATCAGGGCGGTCCACGAAAAGAGAGCCTTCGCGCGATACATCGAGCCTCCCGTGAGGACAGTTAGAGGGATTTTTTTCCTGTGCAGCCGGTTGCGGACTGACCGCGCAGTATAGAACGGAACTCCGGGAGGGAAGTTGCGGATTCCCGGATGGGCACAGGCCATGCATTTCCATGCATGGCATGGGGAAGGATCTCGCGCGAAACCTGCCCGTCGGGGCGGAGAGGGTGCCGGAAGGTGTGCATTTCCGGGTCTGGGCGCCAGATCGGCACCAGGCCGAGGTGGTGTTCGAAGGGCCGACCGGCTCCTGGCCGGTCGAGCTGGAGCTGACTCCCGAAGGGGACGGCTATTTTTCCGGGCTGGCCGAGGGGGCCGGGGACGGCGCGCTCTACCGCTTCCGGCTGGACGGCGAGGAGACCCTCTATCCCGATCCAGCGTCGCGCTTCCAGCCGCAAGGGCCGCACGGACCGTCGCGCGTGGTGGATCCCTCCACCTTCGAGTGGACGGACCGGGA
>DATAHG010000664.1:0-1550 GCA_036263295.1 Thermoanaerobaculia bacterium
CCGCGCGGCTGGCCTTGGCCAGCGCGCGCATCCCCAGGACATCCGCGCGCGGCGCGTTGGGAACCCGGCCGCGGCGGGCCGATTCGTGAATGAGCGTCAGGGCCGCCGCACCGGCGGCGCCACTCCCGAGGGCTTGCAGAGCCTTCATTGCTTCCTCCTCCCGGACCGTCCGAGGTCCGCTCTCTGCCATCCTTGCAACCACCCTGCCGCTCCTCCCATCGAGACCCGGGAGTAGAATGGAGCGAGCCGAGAAAAGAGGTCCCGATGGCCGGTCTTCCCGTTGACTCCCCGTTCCTGCGCGCTCTCCGGAGCGCCGCCTGGGCTCTGGCGCTCACCTCCCTCACCGCCTGCTCCGCCTGGGCGCAGTCCGAGCAGACCCGCGACGTCCTGGGCGTCGCCCATACCGCGGGCAAATACAGCTTCACCCAGGAGGACTACCTGAACGAGGGGGCCGACGAGCTGCTGCAGCTCGGCACCCGCGTCATCAAGGTCTGGTTCGGGTCAGACGCCGAGACCTACTACCCGTTCAACTCCGACTGGCCGGTCGAGGCCAAGAGCCTCGCCGAGGTGGCGCAGGAACCCTATTACCGGGAGCTGTTCGAGAAGCCGTTCACGACCTACATCCTGGTCCTCACGCGGACCGACGCCGTCTCCTTCTTCTGGGACGGCATGACCCGCGAGGAAAAATTCGCCGAGCGCCAGGAGATGTTCAGGCTCGCCCGCTACCTGATGACGACCTACGCCGGGACCGGCAAGACCTTCGTGCTCCAGAACTGGGAGGGGGACCACCTGTTGCGCCGGGGGCTGCGGGACGACGAGGTGCCGAGCGCCACCCGCCTCAAGGGCATGGCCGACTGGTGGAACGCCCGCCAGGCCGGCGTCGAGCAGGCCCGCCGGCTGGTGCCGGCCCAGGGGGTGACCGTGGTCCATGCGATCGAGGTCAACCATCTGAAGAACGCCATGGCGGGGAAGGTCACCGCGACCAACGACGTGGTGCCGCAGACCCACGCCGACCTCTACTCCTATTCGAGCTGGGATATCGAGTTCGACCGCGCCCGTCTCACCCAGGCGCTCGACTACCTGGCCGCGAAGGCGCCGGACAGCCCGCTCTACGGCAACCGCAATATCTATCTCGGTGAGTTCGGCGCCGCCAAGAACCACCTCGGGCCCGGCGACGTGAAGCGCGACCTCATCCGCGAGCTGGCCGACACCGCCCTCGGCTGGGGGGTGCGCTATGCGATCTACTGGCAGGTGTTCTGTAACGAGCCGCTGCGCGAGTACAACGGCCGGCCGACCAACGACGACATGCGCGGCTTCTGGCTGATCCGGCCGGACGGCACCCGCAGCGCCACCTGGAACGACTTCGTGGCCCTCTACAGCACCTCGCTCCACCGGGTGTCGCTGCGCGCCCGGTCCGGCCGTTTCGTCACGGCCGAAGAGGGGGGCGGGGGCGGCGTCGAGGCCGGCGAGCGCCAGCTCGGGACCTGGGGACAGTTCACGGTGCAGGACCTGAACGGCGGCGCGCTGCGCAACGGCGACCTGGTGCGCCT
>DATAHG010000665.1:0-3056 GCA_036263295.1 Thermoanaerobaculia bacterium
CCTGGGCGACACGGTCAACTACTGGGTGGGGCACTTCCTGGGGCCGCGGCTGGTCGCCAACGGGCGGATCATCAAGCCGGAGCACCTGGAGAAGACCCACCGCTTCTACGAGCGCTACGGCGGCAAGACCATCGTCATCGCTCGTTTCGTCCCGATCGTCCGCACCCTCGCCCCCTTCGTGGCGGGGCTCGGCCAGATGACCTACGGGCGGTTCATGCTCTACAACGTGGCGGGCGGCGCCCTCTGGGTCCTCCTCTGCACGGTGGCGGGCTACCTGTTCGGCAACCTCCCCTTCGTGAAGGACAACTTCTCCGTGGTGATCCTGGCCATCATCGGCCTCTCGCTCCTCCCGGCCCTCATCGAGATCTGGCGCGAGCGCCGCCGGCATCGGCGAGTAGTCGGAACCAAAGATTTGGCAAATCAACCAGAATTGTGAGACTCTTACGCGGTTTCGCCGCACCCCTGAGCGCCTCCGAAACGGATCGGCGGGCGACGCGGCGATGATTTCAAGGAAATGGGCTCTCCCCGAGCCCTGGGCGGCGGCCTCACCGGCAAGTCCTCCGTTCTTCCCCGTTTTTGCCGGAACTTCGAAGGAGACCTCCCGTCCCTACGCAGGTGCGAGTGCGTGCTCCTCAGAAAGACGACAGCGAGCTTGAAGAACTTCACTGACTTCGGCCTCCACCCCGATCTGCTGCGCGGAGTCGCAGACCTCGGATTTTCCCGTGCCACCCCGATCCAGGCGGATGCCATCCCCCCGGCCCTCGAGGGCAAGGACGTCCTGGCCTGCGCCATGACAGGCAGCGGCAAGACGGCGGCGTTCCTGCTGCCGATCATGCAACGCCTGCTGGACCGCCCCCGCGGCAAGACCCGGGTGCTGATCCTCACCCCTACCCGGGAGCTGGCGGCGCAGATCGCCGAGCACCTGGAAGGGCTCGCGCAGCACACCGGGATCACCGGCGCGGCCATCTTCGGCGGCGTCGCCATCGGACCCCAGGAGAGGGCCTTCCGGGCAGGGGTGGACATCCTCATCGCCACCCCCGGCCGGCTCCTCGACCACTTCCAGCACCCCTATGCGAAGCTGGATGAGCTGGAGGTCCTGGTCCTCGACGAGGCGGACCGCATGCTCGACATGGGCTTCCTGCCGGACGTGCGGCGGGTCCTGAGCCACCTGCCGGCGCGGCCCTGCCAGACCCTGTTCTTCTCAGCCACCCTGCCGCCGCCGATCGTCGCCCTCTCCCAGGAGATGCTCGACCGCCCTGTCTCTATCAACGTGGAGCGCAAGTCGGCCCCGGCGACCGGCATCACCCAGGCGCTCTATCCGGTCGCCGAGGACCTCAAGCCCTACCTCCTCCTGGAGTTGCTGCGCCGGGGCGAGTTCAAGAACGTGCTGGTCTTCACCCGTACCAAGCACCGCACCAACCGGCTGGCCGAGTTCCTGACCAGCCAGGGGGTCGCCTGCGACCGCCTGCACGGCAACCGCAGCCAGGCCCAGCGCACCGACGCCCTGGCCCGCTTCAAGGACGGCAGCCTGCCGGTCCTCGTCGCGACCGACATCGCGGCCCGCGGCATCGACGTCGAGGCGCTCTCCCACGTGGTGAACTTCGACGTGCCGAACCTGCCCGAGGACTACATCCACCGGGTCGGCCGCACCGCCCGCGCCGAGGCCGAGGGGGACGCCTTCACCTTCGTCTCGCCGCAGGAAGAGGGGGACCTCGCCGCCATCGAACGGGCAGTCGGCAAGCGCCTGCCGCGCCGTCAGGTCGAGGGTTTCGACTACAGCCTCAAGCCGACCGAGCGGTTCGAGATCCCGATCGGCGAACGGATCGCCGCCATCCGGGCCCGCAAGGCCGAAGAGCGGGCGCGGGCCAAGGCCAAGGCGGAGCGCAAGTCGCAGAACCAGGCCCAGGAGCGCGCCCGGCTCGAAGAGAAGTCGCGCTCCAAGGGAGACCGGCAGCCGGCCCCGCAACGGTCCGCTCAGGGCGGTCAGCCGGGAGGCGGCCCCTCCCAGCGCCCGGGACAGCCGCAGCAGCGCTCCGGCCAGCCACAGCAGCGCTCGGGCAAGCCGGCCCACCAGCACCGGCAAGGAGGGCAGGGGGGAGGCGGCCGCCAACAGAGCGCCCGCCCCGGCAAGTCGGGCGGCGGCAGCGGCGGGGGTCCCAGCAACGCGGCCCGTCCCTGGTTCCTGCCCGAATCCCAGGCGCGCGCCCCGCAGCCGCCGGCCGAGCCCTCGGGCACCGTCACCGACCGCGAGCGCAAGATCGCCCAGACCTTCGCGCCCCGGCCCGGCAAGATCAAGTCGTAAGGCAGACCGTCAGGGAACTCCGACGGCAAGGGCGCAAGCCCTTGCCGTCCCTGCCTTCCTGGATCGCCCGCCCTGCGTTATCATCCCTCCACCTTTTACATTTGAACGGCAGCGCGGCCTGAGACCCGGGCCGACGCCCGTTTTTTGTCCTTTGGGGAGGAGAAGCTGTGTCCACCGAGATCCAGGAAGCGGCAGGCGGGGAGGAGCACGGCCGGCGGTTCGAGATGCTCTGCGGCGTGGTGATCGCCATTTTCGCGGCGGTCCTCGCCGTCACCGACCTCGCCGCCGGCAAGTACGGCGACGACGAGCTGATCGCGCACAACGAGAAGAGCGGGGCCTATCTCTGGTACCAGTCCAAGGGGATCAAGGAGACCCAGGTCGAAGGCCAGGTGGACACCCTCAAGACCCTGGTGGCCGCCGGCTCGATCAGCCCGGAGCAGCTCCCCGGCGTGGAGAAGCTGACCGCCAAGCTGGAGGCGAAGGTCGAGCGCTACGGCAAGGAGAAGAAGGAGATCCTGCTGGGATCGAAGGCCGTCGGAGAGGCTGGGTGGGCCCAGGATGTGGCCGGCAAAATGGGCCAGGTGACAGGGGCCAAGGAGTGGGAGGACCGCGCCAACGCCCTGGGAGAGGTCGGCGACATTTTCGACTACTCGACCTTCTTCCTCCAGCTCTGCCTGGTCATGGGGGCGATCAGCCTGGTCCTCCATGTCCGGGGGATTCAGCGCACGTTCTTCCTCTCGATGATCCTCCTGGG
>DATAHG010000666.1:0-6383 GCA_036263295.1 Thermoanaerobaculia bacterium
CGCACCGCCATCAGCGGCTGCGCGCTCATCCCCTCGGCGAGACGGAGCGGGGGAGCGGCGACCCGGGCGGGCGCGGCCAGCGACTCCGGCAGCACGAGCGGCGGATTGACCTCGGCCGCGGCCTGGGCGCGGGCCAGGAAGGCGACGGCAAGAACGAGACCGGCGGCGGTCCGGAGCATGGCGGACTCCTCTCTGCGAACCTGTTCAGGTCCGGGATTCAGGTTTTGAGCTGGAAAACCCTCCTATCATAGCAGGGCTCATCGGCCGCCCGATTCATCCCTTGGAAGACACCTGGGGAGTAACACTGCAACCGTAAAGGGGAGCTTCTCTGTGAAATCGAAAGCCTTGCGTTTCCTTCCGGCCTTCCTGCTGGCCGCCCTGTCCGCCCTGCCGGCGACGGCCGTGGAACCGGTTTACCAGGTCGTCGCCGTCACCAGCCACCAGAACGGCCCGCTGGTCTTCACCGAGGAGACCGTCCAGGTGGGGACGGACCCCGCCGCCCGCTTCACCCTCCACCGGGTCGCCAAGCGCCAGCCGGCGGCGGCCTCGCGCGGCGCCTTCCTGCTGATGCCCGGCGGCGGCTCCAATTTCTCTTTCTATACCGCCGACGAGGACGGCCAGGAGCTGCAGTCCTTCGCCGCCTACTTCGCCCTGCGCGGCTTCGACGTCTGGGGGTACTCGCCGCGCACCCGCGGCCTCGCCCCGGGTGCCTGCTCCGGCGCGGTGGACTGCTCGGGCATGCGGACCTGGGGCATGCAGGCGGTGGTGGACGACGCCCTCTACATCCGGGAGCGGATCCGCGCCGTCTACGGCGCCCGCAAGCCGGTGATCGGCGGCATCTCTCTCGGCGCCATGAGCACCTATGCCACCCTCAATGCCCGGCCGGACGACTGGGCCGGCGCCGTGATCTGGGAGGGGATGCTCTACAGCACGGCCCCGGTGGTCCTCGAAGCCAACCGGGTGGTCTGCGACGGCCTGGAGGCCCAGATCGCCGCGGGCGCCATCTGGGATGACGTCACCTACTCCTCCGTGCGCTTCTTCTATGACCTGGCGGTGCAGGACCCCGACGGGCCGACCCCGGTCCCCGGCTTTCCAGACGGCTTCACCAACCACCAGGCCTACGTGGCCCTGCTCTCGACCCCCCAGCCGGCGCCGCCGGCCTACGTGCCAGGCTATACCCTGGCCGTCGGCGACCCCATCGAGGACCGCTTCCTCTACTCGGCCGAAGCGCGCCTCGCCATGCTGGTCCTGCAGCTCAACCACTATGAGCCGATGGCCCTGATCCGGGACTACACCTGCGCCCTGGCGGGGGAGCGCACCTTCACCGCCAACCTGCCGGACTTCACGGCGCCGGTCTATGCCATCGGCTCCGGCCACGGTTTCGGCGCCTGGATGGGGGACAACCTCGACCTCCTCGGCTCGACCGACGTGACCTGGAGCTACCAGCCCGACTTCGCCCACGGCGACGGCTTCGCCACCCCGCACCACCGCCGGCTCGTCGAGCAGCCCCTCGCCGATTGGCTGCGGCGGGTCCTGGGCGACTGATCGATCACAAATTCCGACAGGGGCGTATGATGTTTCGTACGCCCCGCCGCCTCGCCCGGACCGGTCCCGTCTCCCGTGACCGGCGCGCGAAAGCCCGTCTTTCCTGGGCTTTTCGTGAGTGGAGAGGGGTTCCGGAGCGCCGGGCCGACCCTGGCACCTCCCTTGCCCTTAGGCCCTTTCGCTGCACCGAAAGTTGAACGGAACCGAAAGGGGCTTTCCGATGATAGAAGTCATTGATCTGATTTCCAGAAGGGCTCGCGCCCTGTTGTCCTTCCTCCTGATCCTGGCCGGCGGGCTGGCGCCCGCCCTCGCCCAGGACGCCGATCCCAATCCGCAATTCCTGATCGAACGCATCGTCGTCGAAGGGATCGAGCGCGCCTCGGCGCGCGAGATCGTGGCCGCCGAGACCCGTCTGCACGAGGGGCAGCCCTACACCGAGCCGGCGCTGCGCGAGGCGATCTATCGCGTCAAGCGCCTCCCCTTCGTGCTCGACGCCGAGTTCTCCCTGCGCAAGGGGAGCGAGCGCGGCAACTACGAGCTGGTGATCACGGTCGAGCCCACCCGGCCGGTGTTCTTCCTCGCCCAGACCGACGGGTTCATCCTGAAGCCGGAGGACCGCTTCGGCCGCGACGCCATCCAGACCTCCAGCTACGGCTCGGTCGGAGCGCGCCAGTTCCTGGGCGCCAAAGGGCTGCTGTTCGCCAGCGTCGACAAGCGGGAGCGCAGCGCGCCGTCCTACCAGCTCGGCTATACCCACTACAACCCGTTCGGGTCCGGCAGCTACGCCACGGTCGGCGGCTTCTGGATCCAGGATGACCAGGGGGCGCTCGATCGGCGGAGCTCCAACCTCAGCCTGGAGGTGGGGGTGCCGATCGCCGCCAACCAGTCGCTGCGCGGCATCGTCTCCTGGGGCCAGGACGACTACGACTTCGAATTCGAGGCCCCGTTCTCCTCGTCCAAGCAGGACGCGGACTCCTGGAGCGGCGCCCTCGAGTGGATCCACGACACCCGCGACGACCCCCTGTTCCCCACGCGGGGAGACCGGCTGACGGCCAGCACCGGCTATTCGCAAACCGACTTCCACAACCGTTACGAGGCCCAGATCTTCGAGGGGGAGATCGCGAGCTTCGAAGAGCGGTACCGCCAGGAGAATCTCTACACCTCGGTCGGCGCGACCCGCTACTTCCGGCTCACGGGCCGGCAGTCGGCCTCGCTGGGAGCCATCACGTTTTACCAGACCTCCGAGGTCGACCGGCCCAGCCGGCACCGCCGCAACTGGAACGCCGCGGCCACGGCCGGCCATTCGGTCAGCCTGTGGGGGTATGAGAAGACCGAACGGATCGGCGACCTGCGGTTCGAAAGCCAGATCAGCGTCGGCTACGACCACTCCCGCAGCGCCGGCTTCTCGAGCTCGGGGACCGCCGCCAGCCTGGCAGCCGGATTGACCTTCCGCAACGCCTGGGGCATCGTGCGGGCCACCCTCTTCTACACGGAGGACGAGCTGTGAGCGGCCGGTGGCTCCGCCTCGCCGTCTTCTTCCTGGGCCTCGCCCTGCTGGCGGCGGCCGCTCACGCCGCCCAGCGGCCGGTGTTCACCGTCCAGCGCGACGGCCTGCTGGTGGTGAGCGACCTGCCGCAGATCCTCTCCCGCCCCGAGGTCAAGGGGCACCTCACCACCGGCCTCACCACCAGCTTCGTGCTGCGCGTGACCGCGGTCGATCCGAGCGGCCGCAAGCTGCGCGGCGCCGGCCGGGTGGACGTGCGCTACGAGCCGTGGGACGAGGTCTTCCTGACCCATCGCCTCGGCGCCGACCGCAAGAGCCAGCGCGAGACCGTCGCCTCCTACGACCGGCTCCTGGCCTGGTGGCAGGGCTTGAGCCTGCCGGTCCTGGCCTCCGCCGGGGGCGGCTCGCCGGGCTCCGCCTGGGACGTGCGGATCGACGTGGACGTCATCCCGTTCTCGCAGTCCGAGCAGCGCGATACCCAGCGCTGGTTCTCCGACTCGATCGGCGGCGGGGGAGGCGGCAGCGCCTCCCCGTCCCCCTCCCCGGATGGGCCCGCCGCCACCCCGGCCGGCGACCGCAGCCTCGGCGGCGTGCTCGACCTGCTGATCGCCACCTCGATCAAGCGCCACAGCCTGGTGAGCTACACCTGGAAGGCGGCGCCGAGGGTGGCGCCGTGAGGTCCCTGGGCCGCCCCCTTTTCCTGGCCCTGGCCGCGCTCCTCGCGCTGGCGCGGCTCTCGCCGGCAGCGCCGGCAGCGTCGCCGGCGCCGGCAGCCGAGGAGTCCCCGAAGTTCCTGATTCAGCACATCGCGGTCGAAGGGACCCGCCGGGAGGCTTCCGGCGGGCTCATCGTCCACGAATCGTTCCTCGAAGAAGGGAAGTCCTACAGCGAACGGGAGCTGCGCGAGGCGGTCTACCGCGTCAAGCGGCTCCCCTTCATCGTCAACGCCGACTTCTCCCTGCGCCGGGGGACCGAGCGCGGCACCTACGAGCTGGTCGTCGCCGTCCAGGAGACCCCGGCCTTCTTCTTCGGCCGCGAGGAGACCTTCCTGGCGATCGCGGACGATTCGGCCTCCTACGCCCTCGGCTACTCGCCCTACGACAACCTCACGGCGGCCCATTCCGGCGTCGCGGGAGCCCGGCTGTTCCTCGGCTCGCGGGGCGTGCTGTTCGGCGCCCTCGGCGGCGACGAGGCGTTTCAGGTCGGCTACACCCAGTACAACCTCTTCGGCACCCGCGCCGTCGCCAGCGCCAGCGTGGCCCGCAACATCTGCTGCCCGCAGCAGGCCGTCCCCCTCGGGCTCGACCCCGGGGCGAACGTGCTGGTCACCCGGGAGTCCGGGCTGCTCTCCGGCTCCCTGACCGTTCCGCTCTCCACCAACCAGTCGCTGCGCACCAACCTGTCGTGGAGCCAGGGGGAGCCGTCGAGGGTCCACAGCCTGCTGGGCTCCACCGGCTTCGAAGGGCTCTACTACGGCTCCGGCGAGGGCTTCACCCGCCGCCAGGCCGACGTGAAATGGGTCTACGACACCGCCGACGACCCGCTCTTCCCGACCGCCGGCGTCACCCTCTCCGGCGGTCTGGAGATCGGCGATCTGGAGCTGCCGCAGCCGTTCCGCTTCCTCGGCGCCGAGCCCGTGCCGGCGCTCACCGACGAGGACAGCACCGCGCGGATGGCCGCCCTCGCCGTCGCCGGCCGGCGCCACTGGTCGCTCACCCCGCGCCAGTCCTTCTCGGCCGGGCTGCGGACCGCCGTCGGCCGCTCCCGCGTCGAGAACCTGGAGGTGGACGGCCGGCTGATCCGGCAAGAGGACCTCACCACTCTCGAAGGCGCCGCCGACCTGCGCTACTCCGTCAGCCTCTGGAAGGCCGGGAAGACCCGCGAGCGCGGCGACCTGCGGCTGGAGACCACCGCCGGCTACTCCTACGAGGCCGTCACCCCGGGGCTCGGCGCCGATCACCTCGGCCGCCTCCAGCTCGGCACCTCCGTCGCCTTCCGCAACCGCTGGGGCGTGTTCCGGGCCGGCTTCTCCTATCTCGACTTCGACGGAGGGGCCCGATGAGGAGGCTGGCCGGCGCCCTGCTCCTCCTCGCCACCCTGCCGGCGGGCGCGGCGGCCCAGACGGCGGCGCGCCAGGCCGGTCCGCCGGGACTCCTGCCGCGCCTCGCCCTGGCGGACGGCCGGCTGACCGTCCAGTCCCTGCCGGACCTCCTCTCGCGCGCCGAGGTGAAGCCGCACCTTCTGACCGGCCTCACCACCACCCTGGCGGTGTCGGTGACCGCCACCGACGCGGCGGGCCAGAAAGTCCGCGGCGGCGGCCGCATCGACGTGCGCTACGAGTTGTGGGACGAGGTCTTCCTGGTCACCGTCATCGGGGCGGACCACAAGGTCCATCGCGAGACCCTGCCGAGCTTCGAGCGGCTGGTCGCCTGGTGGAGAGGGCTGGAGCTGCCCGTCTCCACTTCCGGCCGGCTCGGGCGGCTCGGCCGGGGCGGCCCCTGGCGGACCCAGGTGCGGGTCAGCCTCGTGCCGTTCTCCGAAGCCGAGCAGGAGGACGCCCAGCGCTGGCTCTCCAGCTCCGTGGCCCAGAGCGGCGCCGAGCAGACCTCGGAGTCCGCCAAGGAGGCGCCCGAGCGGCTCGGCACCGTCCTCGACCTGCTGGTCGCCACCTCGATCCGCCGCCGCCCGCTGGTGAGCTATGATTGGAACCTGTCCTTCCGGCCGGAAAACCAGCGTTGAACCTGCGGGCGACCCTCTTCACCTTCCTGGCCCTGGTCGTCACCGCGGCCGTGGTGTTCCAGACCTTCCAGCGCCAGCTTTCGAAAGCCTGGTTCACCTTCGGCGTCCATCCTGACGTCATGGCCCTGCTCGACCGCTCGCTCGAAGACCAGAAGCACCTCGCCCGGCTCGACCCGGTGCGCTCGCCGCAGTACCGCCGGCGCTTCGAGGAGGTCCAGGCCCTCCAGGCCCGCTTCCGCGTCCTGGAGTACAACCGCCAGGAGATCGTGGACCGCTATGAAAACGCGCTGCTCGGGCTGGTCTCGGGGATCGTCCTGATCGCCTGGATCGGCTACACGGCGCGCCAGATCCGCCAGGAGCGCCGCCTCACCCATCTCCAGGGCGCCCTCGGCGACCTCGCCGCCGGCCGCACCGACGTCACCCTCGGCGAGCGCGGCCGCGACCTCATCGGCCGCATCGCCCTGATGATCGAGCGCGCCTCCCACGTCATGGCCCGCGACCGCCGCCGCCTCGCCTCGCTCGAAAACCTTTCGGCCTGGCAGGAGGCGGCCCGCCGCCACGCCCACGAGATGCGCACCCCCCTGACCGCCGCCCG
>DATAHG010000667.1:0-3480 GCA_036263295.1 Thermoanaerobaculia bacterium
ACCGTCGGGAAACGCTCCGGGAAGCGCTCCCCCACCGCCGCCCGGGCATCCAGGAAAACACCGTCCCCGGCTACCAGGCGGTGCCAGATCGCTCGCGCCACCACATCGCGCGGCGCGAGCTCGGCGTCCGGGTGCTCGTCCAGCATGAAGCGCCGTCCGAAGCCGTCGATCAGGACCGCCCCCTCGCCGCGCAGAGCCTCGGTGAGGAGCGGCAGCGGAGCGCCGCCGTCCGGCCGGACCGCCAGCGCCGTGGGGTGGAACTGCACGAACTCCAGATCGACCAGCCGGGCGCCGGCCCGCGCCGCCATGGCGAGGCCGTCGCCGGTCGATTCGATCGGGTTGGTGCTGTTGAGATACAGCCGGCCGAGGCCGCCGGTCGCCAGGACCACCGCCCGCGCCAGGAAGAGCTTGCGGGCGCCGTCCCGGCCGACCGCGGTCAGCCCGATGACCCGCCCGCGGTCCTTGACCAGATCGACGGCGAAGGTCTCGTCCACCACCCGCACCTCGGGGGCGTGGCGCACCGCCTCGACCAGGGTCCGCACGATCTCGGCGCCGGTCGCGTCGCCGTGGGCGTGGAGGATCCGCCGGCGGCTGTGCGCCGCCTCGCGCCCCAGGGCCAGGTCGCCATCGGCGTCGCGGTCGAAGCGGGCCCCGAGCTCCAGCAGGGCGCGGACGCGCTCCGGCCCTTCGCCGGTCAGCAGCTCGACCACCGCCGGATCGTTGAGCCCGGCCCCGGCCGCGATCGTGTCGGCGGCGTGCAGGGCCGGCGCGTCGTCCTCCCCCACCGCGACCGCCACGCCGCCCTGGGCCCAGACGCTCGAGCCGCCGCTGCCGAGCCGCGCCTTGTTGAGCACGGTGACCGACAGCGGCGCGCAACCGAGCGCCGCGGTCAGCCCCGCCGCCCCCGCCCCGACCACCAGCACGTCGGAGCGGGAGATCTCCTCGAAGCCTTGACGGACGGGGTTTCTCGGGTTCAATTCTTTACCCTCCGGTTCTCCTGCCGGCCCAGGGCCAGCATCCGCTCGACCGCCTGCCGGGCGCGCGCCCCCACCTCCGGGTCCACCTCCACCTGATGCTCCAGGGTCTGGAGCGAGCGGAGGATCTTCGGCAGGGTGATCCGCTTCATGTGCGGGCAGAGATTGCACGGCCGGATGAACTCGACATCCGGCAGCTCCACCGCGACGTTGTCGCTCATCGAGCACTCGGTGACCATGACCACCCGCCGCGGACGCTCGCGGTCCACGTGATGGATCATCGCCGCGGTCGAGCCCACGAAGTCCGCCTCGGCCAGCACGTCCGGCGGGCACTCCGGGTGGGCGAGGATCTGGATGTCGCCGCCGTAGCTCGCTCGGTAGGCCCGCAGCTCGGCGCCCGTGAACCGCTCGTGGACCTCGCAGTGCCCCTTCCACAGGATGATCTCGACGTCCGTCTGGCTGGCGACATAGCGCCCCAGGTACTCGTCCGGCAGGAAGATCACCCGGGGGACGCCCAGCGACTCCACCACCGCGACCGCGTTGGCCGAGGTGCAGCAGATGTCCGACTCGGCCTTCACCTCCGCCGAGGTGTTCACGTAGGTCACCACCGGCACGCCGGGGTAGCGCTGGCGCAGGAGGCGGATGTCCGCCGCCGTGATCGACTCCGCCAGCGAGCACCCGGCCCGCGGATCGGGGATCAGCACCGTCTTCTCCGGCGACAGGATCTTCGCCGTCTCGGCCATGAAGTGGACCCCGGCGAGGACGATCACGCCGGCCTCGGTCTTCGCGCCGTACTGGGCGAGCGCCAGCGAGTCGCCGGTGAAGTCCGCCACGCCATGGAAGATCTCGGGCGTCTGATAGTTATGGCAGAGGATCACCGCGTCGCGCTCGCGCTTGAGCTCGTTGATCGCGGCGATATAGGGCGCGTGAACCGGCCACTCCAGGTCGGGAATGACCGAGCGCAGCCGTTGACGCATCGGCTCGGTCGCCCGGATGACGTCCGGCGTGTAGTCGAGAGGAGCCTGCGGGGTTTCCAGGTAGCTCATCCGTTCCCCCTATGCTCATCATGAGCATATCCAGGTCATAAAGAAGGGCCGGCACCTGCCGGCCGACCCTTATACTAAGTCTGAGCATATCGAATGTCAAGTCTTTGTGACCGAGGTGACGGACGGCGGCGGAAGCCCCCCTCGCGCCCTCAGCGCCGGAAGCCCGGCAGGCCGACGCCCGGGGCCGGGCGCTCGCGCAGGACCTCGCGGCGGAAGCTGAACAGCTCGGCCGGACGCCCGCCGGTCTGCGGGTGCTGGCGGCCGGTGCCCTCCACCAGCCCGGCGTTCTCGACCAGGCGGCGGAAGTTCTGCTTGTGGAGGCGGACGCCGGCCAGCGCCTCGACTGTCCGCTGGAGCTGCAGCAGCGTGAAGGCGGGCGGCAGGAGCTCGAACACCACCGGGCGATACTTGAGCTTGCCCCGCAACCGGCCGAGGGCGGTCGCGAGGATCCGGCGGTGGTCCAGGGCCATGGGGCGCCCGGGCAGGACCGGCGAGACCGTGCCAGGGCCCTCCTCTCCGCGCTCGATCCGGTCGCGGCCGGCTTCGGGCACCAGGCAGGCCTCGAAGAGCAGCTCGTAGCGCTCCAGCACCCGCTCGCCGTCCCAGGCCACGCCGCCCAGCCCGAACACGATATCCGCCCTCTCCCGGCGCTCCTGCCGGGAGTGCGGGTCGGCCGCGTGCCCCACCCAGAGATTCAGGGCCGGCGCGATGGCGCGGTCCAGCACCTCGGGCCGGCCGTTGCGCCAGTCCTCCCAGGGGAAGAACTCGTACCAGTCCCGCCAGGCCGCCGCGCGGCTGACCGAGACCTCGCGCACCAGCGCCAGGTAGGCCACCGAGACCAGCCGCGGCCCGCCCCGCGCCTCCTCGGGGTCGCGTTCGCGGTCGCCGAAGGTGTAGAGCTGCTCGACGTAGCCCAGGGCGAAGCCGGTCTGCTCCTGGACCCAGCGCCGCAGGGCACGGTCGAGGGTGCGGTCGGTCTCGGGCTCCAGGGGGCCGAACGGCAGGGCGTCCTCGACGATCTCGCCGGAGCCGTCCGCCGGAGCCGGGCGGGCGCGCCGGACCGTCAGGATGCGGGGCACCTCCTCGGTGACGGCGACGATGACGGCGTTGAGGCCGATGGCGGCTTGCGAGCTCATCTCCACAGATAGAGTGACACGCCTCTCCCCGATCTGCACGGTCGATCTCAGCCCTTCACCACCCCCATCGGACGGAGCTGCGCCACCTTGCGGGAGAGGCCGGCGCGGTGGACCACATCGACCACGTCCGCGACGTCCTTGTACGCCTCCGGCATCTCCTCCGCCACCGTCGCCATGCCGGCAGCCATGACCACGACCCCCTTCTCCTCCAGCTCTTCCAGGAGCGAGCGCCCCTTCGCAACCTTCTTGGCCTGGTGCCGGCTCATCTTGCGGCCGGCGCCGTGGCAGGTCGAGCCGAAGCTCTCGGCATAGGCGCCCGGGGCG
>DATAHG010000668.1:0-3339 GCA_036263295.1 Thermoanaerobaculia bacterium
AGCGCCGCGAGCCCGGAGAGGGCGAGCCAGGCGCGGTGGCGGGAGAGCGCCGCCCAGGGCAGGACCCAGAGGAGATACCAGGGGTAGACCGTGGCGGCCAGCAGCAGGAGCCGGCCGAACAGCCGGCCGGTGCCGGCGACGGGGTCGCGCTCCCGCAGCGACAGGCCGACCGCCGCCAGCGCTCCGGCGGCGAGGATGGCCTTGGCGAGGAGCTGGGGGTAGAGGTAGGGATAGAACGGGTCCCCCAGGTCCCAGCGCCGGGTGCGGCGCTCCAGGGCGTCGAGCCCGGAGGCCAGGGCCGGGGCGGCGCCGGCGCGGTCGAGCAGGCGCCAGAGCGGCTCGTAGACCGGCCCGTTGAACTCCCAGGAGATGCTGTAGGCGCGCAGGCCGGGGGGGATCCCGCCGGTGGCCCGGGCGGCGGCCACCACCGGGAACAGGCCGGCGGCGGTCAGTCCGCAGGCGGCCGCCGCGAAGGCCCAGGGGCGGCGGCCGAGGCGGGCCCACATCGGCACCGCCGCGAGCGGCACCAGCTTGGCGAGCGCCCCGGCCGCCGCCCAGACCGCCGAGCGCAGCGGGGCCGCCGGCGACAGGGCCTGCCCCGGCCGGGGCGTCAGGGCGAGGACGGCGCCGAGCACCGCGGCCACCCCCAGGGCATCGACGTGCCCCATGCCGGCCACCTCCAGGACGACGAGCGGGTTCCAGGCGTACCAGACCGCCCGCGTCTCGGGCACCCCGCGCCGCCGGGCCAGGGCGAGCAGCAGGGCGCAGGCCCCGAGGTCGGCGGCGGTCGCGATCCCCTTCCAGAGGAGGAGCGGAAATGGGAACCGACTCGCTATACTGAAGGCTGCGACGGAGAGGGGCGGGTACACCGTGGGGATCTGCTTGTGAGGAACCCGTCGCCAGATCTCGTCGCGCAGGGGAGCCAGCTCGCGGGCAGCGGGGGGGAGGATGTAGGGATTGCGCCCGGCCGCGGCCACCTTCCCGTCCCATACGTAACGCAGCCCGTCGTCCGATAAGGTCGGGGGGAGCGGCAGCAGCGGCAATCGCAGCAGCAAGGCTCCCCAGAGGATCACTCTGCCTGGCGCTTTGCCCAGGAGACCGTGTTTGGCGAGCCGCCCGGCGGCGCGCCACAGACACCCAAAGGCGGCCCCCAGAAGGGCCAGAGTCAGGATCCAGTGATGCGCGAGATCGAAGACGAGCAGCAGGCCGAGATGGCAGGCAAGCTGGAGGCCCAGCAATTGGAGGCCCAAAAGGGGGCCGAGCAGGAAGGCGAGCCGCCGATCCGGGGTCGGGCCCGGGAACGCGGGATCGGACGGCGATGACTGCCCTGTCGTGGATCGAGCCGGCCCTGCTGGCAACCTATTACTCCATCCTCACGGTCCTTGCCTTCTTTGGCATCCACCGCTTCTTGCTGGTGATGATCTATCTGCGCACCCGCAAGCTGCGGCCGGTGCCGCCGCCCCCTCCGGCGGAGTGGCCTGTCGTGACGGTCCAGTTGCCACTTTACAACGAGATGTACGTGGCCGAGCGGCTGATCGACGCGGTCTGCCGCCTGGACTATCCGCGCGACCGGTTGGAGATCCAGGTCCTCGACGACTCGACCGACGAGACGAAGGACATCGTCGCCCGCGTCGTCGAGCGCTACCGCGGAGAGGGGATCGACATCCGCCACCTCCACCGCACCGACCGCGGCGGCTTCAAGGCGGGGGCCCTGGAAGCGGGGTTCGCCCAGGCGCGCGGGGAGCTGCTGGCGGTCTTCGACGCCGACTTCCTGCCCGAGGCGGACTTCCTGCGCCGCTCGGTGCCCTGCTTCGCCGACCCGAAGCTCGGCCTGGTCCAGGGGTGCTGGGACCACATCAACCGGGGCTATTCGCTGCTGACGCGGATCGAGGCCATCCTGCTCGACGGCCATTTCATGATCGAGCACTCGGCCCGCAACCGCACCGGCTGCTTCTTCAATTTCAACGGCACGGCCGGAATCTGGCGCCGCCAGGCGATCCTCGAGGGGGGCGGCTGGCAGCACGACACGCTGACCGAGGACCTCGACCTCTCCTACCGCGCCCAGCTCGCGGGCTGGAAGTTCCTCTACCTGCCCGACCTGACCGTGCCGTCCGAGCTGCCGGTGGACATCAACGGCTTCAAGAGCCAGCAGTACCGCTGGGCCAAGGGGGCGGCCCAGACCGGCCGCAAGCTGCTCGGCCGGGTGTTCCGGGCGCCGCTGCCGGCGCGCATCAAGTTCGAGGCCCTGGTCCACCTCACCAACAACAGCAGCTACGTCCTGATGATCATCCTGTCGCTGCTGATCTTCCCGGCCATGGTCCTGCGCCGGGGCAGCTCGACCGCGATGCTCCTGCTGGTCGACCTGCCGCTGTTCCTGGGCGCCACCCTCTCCGTGGTGGTCTTCTATCTGGCGAGCCAGCTCGTGGCGGGCAAGGGGTGGCGGCAGATCTTCTACATCCCGGCCCTCCTGGGGCTCGGGATCGGCCTGTCGGTCAACAACGCCCGGGCCGTGGTCTCCGGGCTGCTGCACGAGGGCGGCACCTTCGAGCGCACGCCCAAGTACAGCATCGTGCGGCGGGGGCAGGACTGGCAGGGCAAGCGCTACAAGATCGGGCCGAACCTCTCGGTGCTGGCGGAAGTGATCCTGACCCTGTACTTCACCGGCTGCACGGTCTACGCGTACATGGCGGGGATGTGGATGTCGATCCCGTTCCTCTTCCTCTTCGTCCACGGCTACGGATACATGGCGACGCTGTCGCTCAAGCCGGCTTTCCTGCAATGGTGGGCGCGGCGGGGTGACCCGAGTCTCGTCAGGGCATAAAATACGGTCATGATGTTTGCGGAGCGCCGTTCCTCCCCCGAAGTCACCCTGAGGCCGGCCACCCCGCGCGACGCCGAGCTTCTCCGTCAATGGCGGTCGGAGCCCAGCGTCCGCCGTTACCAGCCGCTCAACGAGCTGCCCACCGCCCAGCTCCGGGCGGACGTGGCGAGCCAGCGCATGGCCGACCTCTATCGCGGCCGCGGCGAGAAGTTCCAGTGGATCGTGCAGGTCGACGGCGAGCCCGCCGGCTGGATCACCCTGGTGGTGAGCAACTGGGAGCACGGGCTGGCCGAGGTCGGCTATGCCCTCTCGTCGCCCTTCCAGAGCCGCGGCCTGATGAGCGAGGCGGTGCAGATCCTCCTCGACGACATCTTCACCAACACCCTGATCGACCGGGTCGAGGCGCGCTGCGCCATCGAGAACATCGGCTCGCAACGGGTGCTCGAAAAGAATGGCTTCCAGCGGGAGGGGCTGCTGCGCGGCTACTTCCGGCTGCGCGGCCGGCGCATCGACAACTA
>DATAHG010000669.1:0-9093 GCA_036263295.1 Thermoanaerobaculia bacterium
CGCACCCGGATCATAAACCAGGAGTGAGCCCGCGCCGGGCCCGCTGAGCGATCCGGCGCCGGAAATTTTTGCCGCACCCCCCTCTTTTTCGACCTGCCGCACCAGATTTCGCACCTCGGGCGGCACGACGCCCAGCTCTTCGAGGCAGGCCTGGTGCTCGCGGATCAGCTCCCCGGCGCGGCCCGGGTCCTCCTCTTCGCGCTCCAGCTCGGCCCGGAAGGCGCGGGTCGCGGCCTCCATGCGGTCGAGGATGGCCTCGTGCCGGCCGGGGTCGCGGCCGCGCAGGGCGCGCACCGCCGCCACCACGGCGCCGGTGGCCTCGGCCGGGGTGCCGGTGTCGTAGACCCGCAGGCGCGAGAGGAGAGGGGAGCGCAGGGTGGCGGCTTCCGTCTCCAGCCCTCCCGTGGCGAGCTTGCGGGCCCAGAGCACGCCGCCGCGCAGGACCGCGGCGGTGTCTACTCCCGAGGGAGTGCCGTGCTGCCGGCGCTCGACTTCCAGGGCGAGCGGCTCGATCGTCTCCAGGGGGACCGCGGCGCCGCGGTAGAGCAGGAAGCCGGTGACGATCGCGGCGGCGGCGGCGGCCGAGCTGCCGAAGCCGGAGCCGACGGGGAGGTCCGAGTCGAGATGGAGGTCGAGCGGGGGATCCCCGGCGGGAGTGACGGACCCCGGAAGGCCATCGAGGAAATCGGCGGCCTCGCCGAGGGCGACCTTGACCACGTGGGCGGGGTCGAGCCCGCGCATCCGGCGGAACCCCTCCGGCCCGGGGTCGCGGGCGTACGCCTCCCAGCCGCCGCGGGCCCGCCGGGTGTAGGCCCGGATGTCCGCCCAGGAGAAGGGCTCGCCGGAGGCCAGCCCGAGCGCTTCGAGGTTCTTGCCGGGGTGAAGGGTGACGCCGGAGACGGGGCTCGGGGAGAAGCGGGCAAAGAGGCGGAGGTCCACGGCCGCCACCAGGGCGGGGCGGCCGTAGACCACGGCGTGCTCTCCCATCAGGATGAGCTTGCCGGGGACCGACACAGAGACCGGCGTCAGAGCGGTCCCCCGGCGCTCATCAGGTCGCCATCGGACGGGTCGGGATCTCGCCCCGGCCCAGCTTCTCGTGCGCCCGGGCCAGGTCGTTCGAGGTGAACGCCGCCATCAGCGACAGCTCGCCGGCGAGGACCACCGCGCCGAGGATCTCGGCCAGCCGGCGGACCGCGTCGCCGCGCCGCTCGACGGCCGGGGTGACGCCGAGGATGGCGAGGGCCTCGCGCTGGGTGTCGAGGGCGGTGCCGCCGCCCACCGCGCCGAGCGGCACGTCGGGCATGAAGACGGAGGCGAAGACCGAATCCGGCCCGCGCGGCTCGATGCAGGTCACGCCCAGCGAGCCCTCGACCACGTGGGCCGGGTCCTGGCCGGTCGCGATGAACAGCGCCGCGAGGACGTTGGCGTAATGGGCGTTGAAGCCCATCGAGCCGGCGGCGATCGAGCCCAGGAGATTCTTGCGGTACTGCACCTCGACGAGGTCGCGGGCGGTGGTCTTCAAATAGCGGTTGAGGACCGGCGCCTCCAGGATGATCTCGGCATAGATCCGCTTGCCGCGCCCCTCCTGGAAGTTGATCGCGGCGGGCTTCTTGTCCACGCAGTAGTTGCCGGAGAGGCCGACGCAGGCGACCCCGGTGGCGGGCTCGATCAGCTCCATGACCACGCGGTCGCAGGCGATCGTCACCATGTTCATGCCCATGGCGTCGCCGGAGTCGAAGCGGAAGCGCAGGAACACCGTGGTGCCGAAGGCGTAGGGGCGGATCTCCAGCAGCTTGAGGTGGCGGCTGGTGCCCTCGGTGACGCGGCGGATCTCCTCGGTGTGGTCCTGGATCCAGCGCAGGAACTGCTGGGTCTGGACGATGCCGGCGGTGCGGAAGACCGGGGCGCGGGTCATGCCCACGTCCTCGACCCGTACCACGGCGCCGCCGGCCTCGCGGATCGCGGCGCACCCCCGGTTGGTGCTGGCGACCAGCGCCGCCTCGGTGGTGGCGAGCGGCACGTAGACGTCGCCATCGATATGGTTGCCGCGGATGCGCAGGGGGCCGACCACGCCCATCGGGATCTGGGCCACGCCGATGAAGTTCTCGCAGTTGCGGCTGGCGGCGCGGTCCACGTCCAGGGAGTGGTGCGCGATGTTGCTCAGGTCGGTGCGCGTCATCCGCTCGAGGGCCATGCGGCGGATCTCCGCCGCCTCCTCCGCGGGCATGTCCTTCGGCAGCTCGTGGAACCGGCGCTCGCCCGCCGCCATCGCGCGCACCAGCTCCTCGCGCATTTCGGACGTCGAGAGGTGCGGCGGCACGGGGGCGGCCAGTGGATTCATCTTGCTCATCTCACGATCCTCGGCGGAGCTCCACGGCGCGGAGCTCCGCGACCGTTCTCGCTCCTAGGCAAAACATGCAGATCTTCAGCTCCTGGACGATCCGGCTGACCTTTTCGGCGACCTTCTCCGGCGACTCCATGGCCGGTCCCAGGAAGGGATAGGCCATGCCGGCGAGGTCGGCCCCCAGGGCCAGGGCCTTTGCGACATCGATGCCGTTGCGCAGCCCGCCGCTCGCGATCACGGTCAGGCCGGGCACTTTGCGGACTTCCTGGATCGACAGCGGGGTGGGGATCCCCCAGCCCGCGAAGATCTCGCCGAGGTCGAGATCGTTGGCGCGCTGGGCTTCAATGCGGGCCCAGCTCGTGCCACCGACCCCGGCGGTGTCGATGATTTCCACCCCCTGCGCGGCCAGCGCCCGGGCGGTCTTCTCGGAGATCCCGCAGCCGATCTCCTTGACCACCACGGGCACGGGAAGGTCCCGCACCAGCTCTCCTACTTTCGGCAGGAGGGACGAAAAGTTGCGCTGCCCTTCGGGCTGAATCGCTTCCTGCAGGGGGTTCAGGTGGAGGATGAGGGCGTCGGCCCCGATCATCTCCACGGCTTCGCGGCAGCCTTCGAGCCCGATTCCGTAATTGAGCTGCACCGCTCCCAGGTTGGCCAGGAGAGGGATGGTCGGGGCTGCGTCGCGGACCTGAAAAGTATCAGCTTTCGCGGGATCTTCCAAAGCCTTGCGCTGGGATCCCAGGGCGACCGCGATGCCGGTGCGCTCGGCTCCCGCCGCGAGGTTGCGGTTGATCCGGCCGGCCATGTCGGTGCCGCCGGTCATGCTGGAGATCAGCAGCGGCGAGGCCAGCCGCTTGCCGAGGAAATCGACGGCGGTGTCGATCTCGTCGAAGTCGATCTCGGGCAGCCCTTCGTGGCCGAAGTGATACTGGTCGAAGTAGTTGCCGCCGAGCTGCATGCGGTCTTCGAGGGCGAGCCGGATGTGCTCGGCTTTGCGGTCGCGCAGCTCTTCGGTCACTCCAGTCACGACCGTCACCGCTCGCGCTCCCGCAGGTAGTCGATCAGCCCTTCGAGGAACAGCCGGCCGTCTTCCTGGAGACTGGCCTGGAGCCCGGCGAGCGAGGCGAGGGCCTCGCGGGCGGCCTGCAGACGTTCGGCGATCATGCGCTCGACCGCGGCGCGGGCGCCGGTGGTCTCCAGCAGCTTGCGGGCGCGCTCCACCTCGGCGTCGGAGAGATCAGGGTCGCCGAGGGCGGCCTCCAGGACCTCGCGCTCGGCGGGGGAGGCGGCGGCCAGGGCGTGGTGGATCAGGAAGGTGAATTTTCCTTCTTTCAAATCGGCGCCGACCGGCTTGCCCACGGTGCCGGCGTCGCCGAACATGCCGAGCAGGTCGTCCTGGAGCTGGAAGGCCTCGCCCACCGCCGAGCCGTAGCGCGACAGGCCGTCGAGCAGGGCGGGGGAGGCGCCGGCGAGCAGGGCGCCGAGTTGGATCGGGCGGTCCGCCGTATAGAGGCCCGACTTGAGCCGCAGGATGGCCAGCAGCTCGGTCTCGATGGATTCAGGCCGGGACTCCTGGCGCCCCTCCGGATGGCCACCGCGCTGGGCGATCAGCAGCTCCAGGTACTGGCCGCCGATCACCTCCTGGCACATGGCGGAGAAGCAGCGGGTCAGCTCCGCGGCGCGGGCGCTGCCCGGGGCGGCCGACAGGAACAGCTCCACGGCATAGGTGTGGGCCAGGTCGCCGAGCAGGATGGCGACCGAGCGGCCGAAGTCTTCCGCGTTCCCCTGCAGGCCGCGGGCGCGGTGGGCCTCGCGGAAACGCGCGTGCGCCGAAGGCTGGCCGCGTCGCACCTCGGCGTGGTCCATGATGTCGTCGTGGATCAGCAGGTAGGTGTGCAGGAGCTCGGTCGCCATGGCCACCGGCAGGGCGGTCTCGTCCGAGGTGCCGCCGCAGGCCCGGTAGGTGTGATAGACCAGGGCCGGCCGCAGCCGCTTGCCGCCGCGCGCCACCAGCCCGGCGACGCCGTCGATGAGCTCGGGGAGGCCGGTCGGGCCGGACTGGCCGGCCGGAGCGCTCTCCGCCTCCCGGCGCTTGGCGGCGATCCACGCCTCCAGCTCACGGTCCAGCCGCTCGCGGAAATCGTCGAGGAGTCGCGGGAACCGGTCGGGCTCCACCGGGGACAACGCGGCTTCGCGAGCCGCCGCCGTTGATCGTCCCATACCGTTCGTAGTCAGACCTCCGTGGAGCTCGTCAGGTGGCAGTACCAGGTTCTTGGGCGGATCCGCCCGCCGAGTGTAACCTGAAATCCGGTCAGCTAGTTCCCACCTGGCACAAGCAATCATACGACAACCACTTTGCAATGCAAAGTGGTATAGGCTTTCGCCATGCCACTGGACCTCTATCAAGTCGACGCCTTCACTGACCGGGCCTTCGGCGGCAACCCGGCCGCCGTCTGCCTCCTCGATGCGCCCGCGGACGCGGGCTGGATGCAGCACGTCGGGCGCGAGATGAACCTCTCCGAGACCGCCTTCGTCCACCGGCGGGAGGACGGCGACCTCGGCCTGCGCTGGTTCACCCCGGCGATCGAGGTGGAGCTGTGCGGCCACGCCACCCTCGCCGCCGCTCACGTGATGTGGGAGGCCGGCTGGCTCCAGTCCGGCCAGACCGCCCGCTTCCACACTCTGTCCGGCGTCTTGACGGCGCAGCGGGAGGGGAGCGGGATCGAGCTGAACTTCCCGGCCAAGCCGGTGGAGGAGGTGGCGGATCCGCCGCGCGAGCTGCTCGCCGCCCTCGGCGTGGAGGCGCGCTTCGTGGGCCGCAGCGCCTTCGATTACCTGGTGGAGGTGGAGTCCGAGGAGCGGGTGCGAGCCGCGAACCCCGACCATGGCCGCCTGCGGACCTTGCCGGTGCGTGGCGTGATCGTCACCGCCCGCGGGGCGGCGGGGGGACCTTACGATTTCGTCTCCCGCTTCTTCGCCCCGGGCTCGGGGGTGGACGAGGATCCGGTCACCGGCTCCGCGCACTGCACCCTGGCCCCTTACTGGGCGGCGCGGCTGGGCAAGCGGGACTTTCTGGCCTATCAGGCTTCCGCGCGAGGCGGCGAGGTGCGGGTGACGCTGAAGGGGGACCGGGTGCGGCTGGGAGGGCGGGCGGTGACGGTCCTCAAGGGGCAGCTTCTGACCGATCCGCCGGACCCGGGAAGAGGCTGAGGCCCCGTCTGGGGGAGACCCCCGCCCGGCCGGCCCGTGAGCAGGGCACGGCCGGGGCGGAGTTTCCGATCAGCCCTGATCCTCTACGCGGTCATCCCGCTCGCCCTTCCCACCGCGCAGCTCCGACAGGGTCTTGTGAAAGTGCCGGAGGAGGTTGTGGAACCCGTCCAGCATCTGAGCCAGGGCCCGCTCCTCGTCCGGGGCCAGATTGCCGCGCAAGCCGAGCAGACTCCGGGCGTCCCCCGCCCCACCCTCCCGCGGGCCGCCCGGCCCGGCGCCGGAATCGCCGCCCTCGGACGGCTCATCCTTGCGCTTCATGTTCTCGGGCCGCCCGTTGACGATCTGGATGGCGTTGTGCAGATCGTTGAGATCGCAGCCGAGGGTGTCGAGCAGCTTCTCCAGCGTTTCGAGGCTGGGGCGTTGCCGCCCGGTCTCGTAGGCCGAGAGCATGCCCTTGGTGATCCCGGCGGCTTCGGCCACCTGGTACTGCTTCTTGCCGTGACGGTCCCGCAGCCAGCGCAGCGCGTGGCCCAGGCCGTTCAAGAGGGGTATACGCATGACGATATTCTCCTGACCCGATTCCGGTGTCCTCGGGAGGCGGCCGGAGGCGGGTTCTTACAAGTGAGAAGCATAGGCGTAAAGAGGGCGTAAGTCAAGGCAGAGCCCCCAGGTTTCGGCGTGAAGTCCTCCCTTCTGGTTGCCGGTCTTCTTGCCTGATACCATCCGCGCATGATCGAGGTCGCGGATTTCCGAACAGCCCACCGGCGCATCGCGCCCTACGTCCGCCGCACCCCCCTGATCCGCGCCGAGCCCCTTCTGGAAGGGGCTCCCAACGGCGTGCGGCTCTCCCTCAAGCTGGAGAATCTCCAGGTCACCGGCTCCTTCAAGGCGAGAGGAGCTACAAACAAGGTGCTCTCCCTCCCCCCAGAGCAAGCCTCCCGCGGTCTGGTCACCGCTTCCGGGGGCAATCACGGGCTCGGCCTGGCCTACGCCGGCCGCATGGCGGGCGTCCCCGTGACCATCTACCTGGCGGCCAACGTGCCCCCGGCCAAGGCCGAGAAGCTGGAGCGCTGGGGCGCCCGGGTGGTCTGGGAGGGGGAGGTCTGGGACGACGCCGACCGCACCGCCCGGGCGGTGGCCGAGCGCGACGGTCTGACCTATATCCATGCCTTCGCCGACCCCGCCGTGGTGGCGGGGCAGGGCACGATCGGCCTGGAGATCCTGGAGGACGCCGCCGACCTCGACGTCCTGCTGGTCTCGATCGGCGGCGGCGGCCTCCTCGCCGGCGTCGCGACCGTGTTCAAGCAACTCGCCCCCCGCGTCCGGGTGGTCGGCGTCGAGCCCTTCGGCGCCCCCACCCTCCATGACAGCCTCAAGGCCGGCCGGGTCATCGAGCTTCCCGAGATCCGCACCCGCGCCAACACCCTGGCCCCCCGGCGCAGCGCCGACCTCAACTTCGAGCTGATCCGCGACCACGTCGACGAGATCGTGCTGGTCGAAGACGAGGAGATGCTGCGGGCCGCCCGCTGGCTCTGGTTCGAGGCGGGCATCGCCTCCGAGCTGGCCGGCGCCGCGGCCGTGGCCGCCCTTTTCTCCGGCCGGATCCCCCTGGCCGGCGGCGAGCACGTCGGCGCCCTGGTCTGCGGCGCCGGCACCGACGGACTTTCTTCCGGATCCTGAAAATTGGGTGTCCCGCTTTTTAGCGGCGGCGCCACTTCCTAGATGCGGCCGGGTAGGCCGCGGCTCCCTGCAGACCGATCTCCCTTCAAGCCCGCATCAGCGGTGCGGGTGGGGGAAGGTGTGAGCGCAACATGGCGGGCGGACTCGCGATTGGAAAGGATGACGATGACTTTCTATTCCGCACATTGCTTGAAAGCGCCGTTCGCTATATCACTTTGTACACGTGTTTGCCAAAATCCGCTTGACATCGTCCCTCCACATTTTCAGAATACGCGCGCCCTGTCTGGGCTAACGTAATCCTATTTTCTGCTGATCTGTTGGAAGGAGAGAAAACTTGATCGACTCCCAGGTAGCGGTCCCCCGTTCCGCCCCGGTCGCCGTGCCCGGTCCTCAGGGCTATCCGCTGGTCGGCTCTCTGCCGAAAGTCCGGAAAGACCCCCTGCAGTTCCTGGTTCAGGCGGCGCGGCAGTACGGCGACGTCGTCTGTCTCGGCGGCGTCGGCTCTCAGAAGTTCTTCCTGATCAACAATCCCTTCGACGTCGAGTACGTCTTCAAGACCAATCACCGCAACTACACCAAGGGGGCGAACTTTCAGCTCCTCAAGACGCTGGCGGGAGATGGCCTGTTCCTGAGCGAAGGCACCTTCTGGCGCTCGCAGCGCAAGCTCATGCTGCCGGCGTTCCACATCCCGCGCCTGGCCGCGCTGGCGCCGGTGATCACCGGCGCCGCCGAATCGATGCTCGGGCACTGGGCCGGGCTCGCCGAGAAGCGCCAGGCGTTCGACGTCGAGCGCGAGATGATGCATCTCTCCCTCGACGTGTCGGTCAAGGTGCTGTTCGGAGCCGAGGTGAAGAAGGAGCACGCCGAGATCATCCGCAACTCGGTCGCCACCGCCTTCGAATATCTGCACAACCGGGTCTGGTCGCTCGCCAGCCTGCCGCAATGGATGCCTACCCCCTCGAACCTGCGCTATCAGCGCGCCCTTGCCGCCCTCGACGCGGTGGTCTACGAGATCATCAACGAGCGGCGGCGCAGCGGCGGCGACGGGAGCGACGTATTGTCGATGCTCCTTTCGATGCGCGACGAGGAGACCGGCGAGAGCATGCCGGACCGCCAGATCCGCGACGAGGTGGTGACCATGCTGGTCGCCGGCCATGAGTCCACCGCGATCACCATGACGTGGACCCTCTATCTCCTTTCCAAGCACCCCGCGGCGGAGCGCCAGGTCGAGGAGGAGCTCGACAGCGCACTCGGCGGCCGGGCCCCCGGCTTCTCCGACATGCCGAACCTGCCGTATCTGTCGCGCGTCATGAAAGAGAGCCTGCGCCTCTATCCGCCGTTCTGGATGTTCACCCGCACGCCGGTGGAGGACGACGAGATCGGTGGCCACACGATCTCGGCGGGGTCGATCCTGATGTTCTCGCCTTATGTCACTCATCGCAATCCGGACTTCTGGCCCAACCCCGAGGCGTTCGATCCGGACCGTTTCACGCCCGAGCGTTCGGCCGGCCGGCCGCAGCTCGCCTACTACCCGTTCGGCGGCGGGGTGCGCATGTGCATCGGCATGCGGATGGCGGAGTACCAGATCTCCCTGATGCTGGCGACCATCCTCCAGAAGTACAGCCTGCACCTGTTGCCGGGCCGCCGCGTCGAGCCCGAGGCCACGATCTCCCTGCGTCCCAAGGGGGGATTGATGATGACCCTGCACGAGCGCGCGCCGCTCTCCTGATTCTTGACTCGCCTCGCGAGGCGCTACGATCTGATCTCATGTTTTGGCCCGCTACCCCTCACCGGGTAGCGGGCTTTTTATTTTCGGGTGTGATAGATATGACGCGGTGAAGCACGAAGTCGTCCTGCCC
>DATAHG010000670.1:0-6208 GCA_036263295.1 Thermoanaerobaculia bacterium
CCCGCAGACGTGCTCTCCCGTGCCCACCACGACGGCCGTCCGGCCGGCCTGGGACATCGCTTCGAGCCGCTCGTGGATCTCCGGGGTCTCCTGCCCGCGCTCTTCCAGGTAGCGGTGGGAGCCCAGCCAGTATTCGCGGCCGTCGAACCGGCCGGTGGCCCCTTTGCCCTGGAGGATCTGAAAGTCGTCGGCGGGACGCACGTCGATCCCGCGGTCCTTGGCGTAGGCGAGGATGGCCCGGGCCAGCGGGTGCTCGCTCCTCGCCTCCAGGGCCCCGACGCGCTGCAGCAGCTCCCGCTCGTCATGGCCGGCCAGGGGCACCACCTCGACCACGGCGGGCCTCCCCCAGGTGAGGGTGCCGGTCTTGTCGAGCGCCACCGCCCGCAGGCGGGCCGGGATCTCGACGAAGAGCCCGCCTTTGACCAGCACGCCGCTGTGCGCCGCCGCGGCCAGGGCCGCGACGATGCTGACCGGCGTCGAGATCACCAGGGCACAGGGGCAGGCGATGACGAGCAGCACCAGGGCGCGGTAGATCCAACTGTCCCACGACCCGCCGAAGAAGAGCGGCGGGACGACCAGCACCGCCAGCGCGAGGGCCATCACGGCGGGCGTGTAGACCCGGGCGAAGCGGTCGACCCACTGCTCGGACGGCGCCCGACGGGACTGCGCCTCCTCGACCATCCGGATGATGTGCGCGAGGGTGCTCTCCTCGGCCCGCCGGGTGGACTCGATCTCCAGGGCGCCGTCGCCGTTGATGGTCCCGGCGAAGACCTCGGCGCCCGCGGCCTTGTCGGCCGGCACGCTCTCGCCGGTGATCGGCGCCTGGTTGACGGCGCTCGCGCCGGAGACGACACGGCCGTCGAGCGGGATGCGCTCGCCGGGCTTGACGACGAAGACGGCGCCGACCTCCACCTGCTCGGCGGGCACCTCTTCTTCGCCGCCGCCCGGCCGGCGGACGCGCGCCATCTGGGGAGCGAGGTCCATCAGGGCCGCCACGGCGCGCCGGGCCCGCCCGATGCTCCAGGACTCCAGGGCCAGCGAGAGCGCGAAGAGGAAGGCCACGGTGGCGCCCTCGAGCCACTCGCCGATCGCGACCGCCCCCAGCACCGCGACGGTCATCAGCAGGTTCATGTCGGGGCGCAGCCGCCGCAGAGAGAACCAGGCTTTCGGCAGGACGGTCCAGACGCCGGCCAGGATGGCGAGGGTGTAGAGGATCTTCGCCGCCGGAGGGACGGCATGGGCGAGCCCCGCGCCCTCCGAGCCGAACGCCTCGGCGAGCCCGCCCGCAAGTCCGGCGTGGGTGGCGAATCCCCCGAGGGTGGCGAGCCCGCTGACGGCGGTCAGCGCCGTCCTCCCCCAACGCTGCCAGAGGCCGGCGGGCTCGGCATTCTCGCTCCCTTCCTTCCAGACCTGCGCCCCCATGCCGGTCCGCTCGACGGCTTGCAGGATCATCCCGTCGGGGACCTCGCCGGCCGGGGCCGCGAGGGTCATCCGGGCCTTCAGGATGTCGAAGGAGAGGCGGTCCTCGCCGCCCACCAGCGGGCCGATCTCGCGCTTGAGGATGGCCACCTCTTCGGCGCAGTCCATGCCGCGGATCTTGAACTGCCGGGGGACGGGGTCGCTCATGCCGCCTCCTCTCTCGTCATGCGCACATCCTTCCATTGTTTCCGGGTCGGATGAACAGGCTTAAAGGAAGCCGGTGCCGCCGATCATCACAGGTCGGTCCGGGAATAACCCCGCCCTCCACTCTGTTCCCATCGATTTCGTGCGAGAGCAGGCTCTCCTGCGCCAACCCCGGCGCGGTGAGGAAGCGAGCCCACGACGGCTCAGGGAAGGAGTCGTGTATGGCCACCACCTCGAAGGACGAGGCCCTGGGAGATCTGTTGCGTCTGAGCGCCGCCCTGGCGGCCAACCAGGAGGACTTCGGGCACATGCCCGGAGCGTTGGCGGAGTTCCAGCGACTGGTCGTCCTGATCCAGGAGGCCGCCAATCAGCAGGCGGCCTTGACCGCCGCCAAGCAGGAGGCCACAAGGCGGCTTCAGGGTCTGCTGAAGGCCGGCCAGGAGCACGGAGTCCTGCTGCGCAGGGCGGCGCAGGTCCGGTATGGCCGTTCCTCCGAGAAGCTGATCGAGCTTGGGGTGCAGCCTTTCCGGGGCCGCAAGGTTAGCCGCCCTGCCTCGGAGTCCCCGAGCGCGACCGCGCTCGACGCCTGATCGCGTCGGCCTTCCCGTCTTCTGGAAGAGGGCGTGCCCTGCACGCCCTCTTTCGTTTCCGTCTCTCCCGAAAGGTTCGGGAGCCTTCCCGCGTCACTTCCGTCCTCTCCGAACGGCTCGGGAATCCTCCTGAGCGGCCCGGGGTCTCACCCAGGCCGCTTCCAACCTCTCCCAAGAGATCGGACTCCTGCCGAGCGCTCCGGGCTCCCGTCCGAGCCATTCTCGACTTCTCCCGGGGGGATCGGGAACACTCCCGAGGAACCCGGGCTGTCGCCCGAGCCGCCTTCAACTTCCCCGAACGGCGCGGGAGCCCTACCCGAGGCTCTGGGACTTCACCCTGGCTCTTTTCGACCTCGTCCGAACGGCACGGGGGTTTCCCCGAAAAGCCCGAGAACTCACCCGGACAGTTTCCCCTCCGCCCGAGCGGCTCGGGACTTTTCCCCAACGCGTCGGGACCTCTCCCGAGCCAGTTTCGATCTCTCCCGAACCCTGCCGGGGCCTCCTGCCCGACTCGGGGCTTCACCCAAGCCGTTTCGCCACCTCCCGAACGGCTCGGGACTTCTCCTTCATGACCGGGAAGGATCCGAGGCCGCCGCCTAGTGTCCCTTCAGCGAATGCTGCTGCACATAGATAGTAGGACCGGCCGCCCCGGCTGGCCATGGCCTCACCCACCAGGTCCAACTCACGAATGGAGGTCGGAATGAAGCTCTCGCACAGGGTCCCCGTGCTCGCGGTCCTCTTCGCGGCGTATGCGGCCCCCTCCCTCTTCGGACAAGCCACCTGCTCCTTCAGCATCAGCATGGTGAACCACAACCGGTATGCCTACGACACCGCGGAAGAATGCCTGGGCATCCCGGTCTTCGGACATTCGGTGCCCTTCGGTAACTGGGGCGTGAGCTCCAATGTCGGGCGCCCCATCGATGCCGATCAGTTCCAGGGCTGGCATCCCGGCTGCAGCCCGCCCAGCGGCACTCTCGTGGAATGGAACGGCTGCTCGCGGGACTATGTGAAGCCCGATCTGGACTGCCAGCGGCTGAACTTCCCCGACCCGGCCGGGACGGCCCCGTACCCGGCCAACGGCTACCCGTTCACCGATCAGTATGGCCACAACAACAATGTTCCCGCGGCGGGCGGAAATCAGACTTGCGTCGATCAGTACTCGCCCTGCGGACCGAACACCTACGGGACCACCTACTACAACGTCGGCGTCTCGCCCGTCCAGGACTACGAAGGCGACAACATCATGGACGCCGGGGTTGCAAGGATCTCGACGGTTACCAGATCGGCGTGCAGCAGAACTTCATGTCGGTCTATGAGCTGGATGGGCTGGAGAGCCCAGACCTGATCGACAGCCTGTATTTCCCCAACGTCTGGGCGACCCTGCGCTGCACCCCCGAGACCTGCTTCGCGGTGAACGACAACAATTACGACGGCTGGATCGACGACATCTACGACCGGTCCAGCCCCGAGTATGTGCAGCCCTGGGCGTATCAGGACAACAACGACCTCGTCAGCTATTCGACCGATCCTTACGTGCCCGCCAAGCGGATCGACGCCACCATCCGCATCGGCAGGGTCACCGGCTATTACTCGGGCCCCTATCCCAACGCTTACTGCGGCCCCTACTCCGAGGAAGACAAATGCAACGGCATGGGCGGCGGGTACTGGTGGGATTCCACTCTCTGCCAGTGCCGTTGCACGGGCAGCTACTCGATCTGCCCGCCCGATTGAAACCGCCGCACGGTTGTGCAGCCATCACTTCCTGGACCGAGCCATCTCGAAAGGATAGGGAACATGCTCTCGAAGATCCGCAACCAGATATCCCTGGCCGCCGTCCTCGTCACCACCGTCCTGACGGCAGCTCCCGCGATCGCGGCCGCTCCACCCTCCAAGATTCCGGGAGGGAAGATCACCGGCAGACTGATCGATCGGAATACTCGCCAGCCGCTCGCCGGCGAGGTCGGGCTCTCGTTTGCCGCCAAGGGGAAGATCATCTTCCAGCACGCCCAGGCCACGAAGGAGGGCGAGTTCGTCTTCGACGGCATCGAGGCCGACAAGGTGCATCTGGCGACCAAGCTGGAAGGTTATGCGGTCGAGCACCAGACGGTCTCCTTGCGTCCGGTCGGGACGACGCCCGTGGAATTCTCCCTGGTCAAGCCGAGGCTCCTGCGCGGCACCGTCCGCGATGCCGCGGGCCGTCCTCTCCACGGAGCCACGGTGAAGGTGCTCTATGACACTCCGGCCCCCGAACGCGGGGAGATCCTGACAAGCTATCAATGGGAGGCTGGCGAGACCCGCACCGACGCACAGGGGGGCTTCCAGATCCCCGTTCATCCGGACAAGGGGATCGTCGTCGAGGCTTCGCACCCCGACTTCCTGAAGACCTTCTCCGCTCCCCGGCCGACGAAAGCCCTGGCGAAGGAGCCGACTGTCGACCTGGTGCTGGAAAGCGGTGTGACGCTGGCCGGAACGGTAAAGGACGGCGCGGGCAATCCGATCCAGGGCGCGCAGGTCCGTTTGATCGACGCCGGCCCCGGGCGCGACATCCCCGGCTTCGTCTCCCACTCGCTCCTCGAGCAGCGGCTCCGCGTGGCGGCGAGCGGCGCGGACGGCACCTTTCGTTTCGACCAGGTGAGCCCCTCGGCGAAGACGGTCGTGATCCTCCAACCGGGCTACAAGCCGTTCCGGCAAGCCGCCAACCTCACCTCCAACAAGGCTCAATCGCCATTCAGGGCCGTGCTGGAACGGCAGAACTGAATTCGGCGGAGGCGGCCGGCCCGTGATGCCGGCCGCCTCCGGCTCTCGCCGGGGGAGTGAGCGGCGGTCCATTCAAGGACGAACGCGATTCAGACCGCGCCGCTCCGCCCACACACTCCGCCCTGTAGACTCATGCAGCCCGTTCCGGGCTTTGGTCGATGTCCGAGTCGGTACCCACTTCCCTGCCCCACGCCCTGCTGGCCGATGCCATGCTCGGGGCCCTGGCGCGCTGGCTGCGGGCTCTCGATCTCGACGTCGCCTATGACCCGTCGATCGACGATCCGGAGTTGGCCGAGAAGGCGGCGGCGGAGAACCGCACTCTGCTCACGCGGGATCGCCGTCTGCTCGAACGGCGGCTGGCGCGGGATCGCTCGATGTTGATCCGGTCGGACCGGGTCGAGGAGCAGGTGCGGCAGGTTCTCGATGAGTTGGGGGTCACTCCGGACCCGGCCCGCCTCTTCCGGCGCTGCCTCCGTTGTAATGTTCCCCTGGAGACCCTGCCAGCCGAGCAGGCGCGGTCCCGGGTCGCCCCTTATGTCGCCCGGACGCAGCAGGAGTTCCGTACCTGCCCGAGCTGCGGGCGGGTCTTCTGGCGCGGCTCGCACGTCGGCCGCATGGAGAGTTGGTTGAAGCGGAGCCTCGGAATCTAGATATGTCGCGCCAGCTCTCTTTCCTTTTCGCCGCCGTCGCCCTGGTTCTGCTGGGCCTGGTCGCCTGGCAGTTCTTCCGCCTGGAGAAGGAGGCCGGTTACCTCGGGCAGGACCATCTCGTCCTCATCCCGGGCCGCTACGCCGACCTGCCGGGCTGGGACCGCGATCGTCTCGCCGCGTCGCTGCCGGCGCTACGGCGGTCCTGTGCCCGCCTCATGGCTCTCTCCCCGGCCCGGAAACTCGGTGGGGAGGGTGCCGCCTCGGCTGGCACTGTGGCCGACTGGCAGGCGGTCTGTGCCGCAGCGGCCGCGATCCGGCCAGGGGATGAGGCGGCGACGCGGTCGTTCTTCGAGTCGGCGCTGCGCCCGGTGGCGGTCCGCAATGGCCGCAAGGCGATGGGCCTGTTCACCGGCTATTACGAGGCTCTGCTCCACGGCAGCCGCAAGCGCCATGACCGCTTTCAGGTGCCGATCTATCGCCGGCCGCCCGAGTTGGTGATGGTGGACCTCGGGAAGTTCCGCCCGGAGCTGTCCGGCCAGCGGATCGCCGGCCACGTCGAGGAGGGCAATCTCCTCCCCTATCCGGACC
>DATAHG010000671.1:0-1844 GCA_036263295.1 Thermoanaerobaculia bacterium
CACGGTCTGCGCCGAGGTGGCGGTGGCCGACCGGGGGCGGGGATTGGTGCCAGGCTTGCCTTCGATCGCCGACGGCCCGGGCGCCGGTCCGGCCGCCGGGCTGCTCGGCGCCGCGCGGGCTTATCCCGGCCGCCGCCTCCTCGCCCTGGCCTGCGATCTGCCGGACGTCCCCACTGCCCTCCTCGCCGACCTCGCCCGCCCGGGCGGTGTGGACTGGGCGGTGCCGCGCTGGCCCGGCCGCATCGAGCCGCTCTGCGCGCTTTACGGCCCGGCCGCCCTGGCCGCGCTGGAGCGCCGGGTCGCCGCCGGCCGCCTGGCGCTCAAGGGGCTGGAGGAGGAGGCCGGCCTCGCCGTGCGCTACCTCGAAGGGGAGGGGCTGGCCGCCTACGGCCGTCCGGAGGAGATCTTCCTCAATCTCAACACCCCCGAGGAGTTGGAGCTCTGGCTGCGGCGCGGTGCTGAGGAGCGCGGAGAGCGCGGGAAACCCGGCTAGGAGGTCGCCACGTCCTTGAGCGGCTCGCCGCTGCCGCAGCTCTCGCAGGGGCAGATCTCGCGCAGGAACTCGTAGCGGTAGATGCCGGTCGCATGGCCGTCCGACCAGGCGATCGAGATGGCGTAGTTGCCGACCGGCTGGATCGACTCCGCGGTGACCGGCGCCGGGGCCGGGATGTAGCGGATCTTGAGGGCGGAGTGCCCCTGGCAGCCGGCGCACGGGCACCAGGCCCGCAGGTAGTCGTAGCCGTACTCGGCGGCATGGCCGTCGTTCCAGGTCAGGCGGAGGAGCCGCTGTTCCGGCAGCCGCCGGGCTTCGGTGAGGATCGGCTTTTCCATCATGGGGGTCTGTATCTCCTGGCCCGGATCCTGGCCCGGACGGGCACCGTTCATGCTAACACTCTGGACAGGCGCGGCGGCCCCGCCTCGCCTCGTGATAAAACCAGGGGGACGCCCGCCGGCTTCCAGCCGACGGGGCTTTCCCGAGGAGAATCCGATGCGCAAAGCGCTCTTCGCAGTCTTCGCAGTCCTGTCCCTGTCTCTGCTGCTCCCCGCCGGCGCCGGCGCCCAGGTCGCCCGTTTCGAGATCACCCCGACCGTGGGGTACCGCTTCAACGGCGATCTCGACGTCACCGACAATGGGGAGACGCTCTTCGACCGCAACGCCGAGATCGAGGAGAGCGCGGTCTACGGCGTCACCGTGGATGTCCCCCTGAACCAGAGCTGGCAGCTCGAGCTGCTCGCCAACCGGCAGGACAGCTCGTTCATCGTGGACCCCGGCCTGTTCACCCCCACCCAGGAGCTGGGCGACGTGCGGCTGAGCTACTACCACGTCGGGCTGCTCTACCAGTGGGGGCTCGGCCAGGTGAACCCGTTCTTCACCTTCTCGGGCGGCCTCGCCCGCATCGAGCCGGAGTTCAGCCAGCTTGAAGCGGAGAACCGCTTCTCGGCCAGCATCGCCGGCGGCGTCAAGATCTTCCTGAGCCGCAACGTCGGACTGCGCCTGGAGGGTCGCGGCTATTACACCAACCTCGACACCACGCTGGACGACGACGATGACCGCTTCCGGGACCGCAGCGACTCCGACGCCCTCTACCAGGGCGAGGCTTCGGCGGGCCTGATTATTTCCTTCTAGCACTTCGTTCTAGCGCCCGAGTCGCGGAGAACGGACGGGGACTGGAGAGATCTCCGGTCCCCGTATTAGGATGGTGAGCCATGCCGCGACATCCGCAGTTCTCGCCATCGGTCCACGAGATCGCCGCCGCCGTCTATTCGAAGCTCGCCCACCGCCTCGCCAGCTACCCGGGGGAGGTCTACCCCCTCCACGTCGGGGATACCTGGATGGAGCCTCC
>DATAHG010000672.1:0-11009 GCA_036263295.1 Thermoanaerobaculia bacterium
GGAGGACATCCGCGCCTACCGCGAGCGCCAGGTGGCGGATCTCGGGCTGGAGGCGATCTTCCCGGTCTGGGGGAGGGACACCCCCCTCTTCGCCGGAGATGTGATCGCCCTCGGCTTCGAGGCGGTCCTGGTCTGCGTGGACCTCCGCAAGCTGGCCCCGACCTTCGCCGGCCGCGCCTACGACGAGAGCCTCCTCGCGGATCTCCCTCCGGGGGTGGACCCCTGCGGGGAGAACGGCGAATTCCACACCTTCGTCCATGCCGGACCGATTTTTCAGGGGCGGGTGGGATGGGAGGCGGGGCGGCTGGAGATCCGCGAGCCGTTCTGCTGGCGCGAGCTGGTGCCGGGTCCGCCCCTGGATGGAAGTCCTGCGCAGTAGAACACCGCGGCTGGGAGCGCCGGCGTCCCGCCGGCAATCTATTCCCTATGCCGGCAAGATGCCGGCGCTCCCAGCCGCCTTGGTGAGAAGGCCGAGCGCGGTTCGCAAGCTCCCGTCAAGGGCAGGGGTAGGTCACGCAGTTCCCCGTGTATTCCGCGCTGATCTGGCAGCCGCACGAATCCCGGCCGGAAAGGCCGCCTGCCGCGCGGGCGAGGCCGGAGCGCTCCAACTGGATCAGGGTCTCTTTGGCAAGGCTCAGCTTCTGGATCCTGGTCTTTCTCATCGGTTTCCTCTCAAAGGTAGGACAGGCCGTCGTGGCCTCCCCCACCTTGAATGCGCCATCTCGTCGCTCCAGACGTCATCGGGAGTCTCCAGAGATTCGCGACGAGGAAAGCTCCCCCCTTCCCCCATCTGCCCCATCGGGGCAGAATACGCCGCATGCCACTTCTCTACCGCGTCGGACCCGAAGGCTTCTACGCCGTCTCCGAAGAGGGGAGCGGCGACTTGCAGATCCTCTACTCCGATCCGTTCGAGACCCGGCCCGGGGGGTGGAAGCTGGGGCGCGAGCTGGACGCCGGCCTCACCTCGGTGCTGTCGCCGGTCCTGCCGGGGAAGATCGTCGGGGTCGGGCGCAACTACCGGGAGCATGCCCGGGAGCTCGACAACCCCATGCCGGCCGAGCCGGTGCTCTTCCTCAAGGCGATCTCGTCGCTGACCGGCCCCAACGCTCCCGTCGTGCTGCCGCCGGAGAGCGAGCGGGTGGAGTATGAGGGGGAGATCGCCGTGGTCCTGCGCGAGCGGCTGCGGCGGGCGACCCCGGAGGAGGCCCGCGCGGCCGTCCTCGGCATCACCTGCGCCTGCGACGTCACCGCCCGCGACCTCCAGAGGAAGGACGTCACCTTTGCCCGCGCCAAGTCCTTCGACACCTTCTGCCCCCTGGGTCCGGCGATCTGGGTCGGGGCCGACGTCGAGGACCTGGAGGTGATCACCCGGGTCAACGGCACGGTGCGCCAGCACGGGTGGGCGCGCGACATGACCTGGGGAGTCGTCGATCTGCTGGTCTATATCTCCCGCATGATGACCCTGGAGGCCGGGGACGTCGTCCTGACCGGCACGCCGGCCGGCGTCGGACCGCTGGCCGACGGCGACGAGCTGGAGGTGGAGATCCCCGGCGTCGGGGTGCTCCGCAACCGGGCCGAGGCCTTCCGGGAGGCGCCTCGCAAGCTGACGGAAGACGACGACGAGGCCTGAGCGGCCCGGCTCAGGCCCGCAGGGCCTTCCAGGGAAACAGTGCCGCGGCCCCCAAGAGCAGCAGGTGGACCGCGCCTCCGGCGGCATGGCCGGAAAAAAGCAGGGCAAGCCAGAGCGTGAACAGCAGAAGCGCCAGGGCGGAGCGGAGCAGGGGCGAGCGCATTTTCCTCAAGCTATCACAGCTCCCGGGCCAGGCCGGGGGAGTATTCTGAGGGAAGCGCGGCGGCGTCCCGGCTGTTGAAACGTGCGGAAGACCTGGCTCCATGTTGCAAGCCCTGACTTTTGACGTCACCGGAACTCTCATCCACTGCCCCCGCCTCGGGGACATCTATGCCGAAGTGCTCGGCCGGCACGGCATCGCGATCGAGCCGATCGAGGCCCGCCGCCTGGTCGGGGTGGTCTGGCGCGAGCTCGCCTGCCTGGCCGACCCCGGCCGCGACCGCTTCACCGCCCATCCGGAGGGGGAGCGCGGCTGGTGGCGGCGTTTCGTCGAGCGCCTGTGCGAGTTGCACGGGGCGCCGGCGCCGACCCGCTTCGCCTCTTCCGAGCTGTTCCACCGCCTGGGCTCGGCCGAGTCCTGGGAGGTCTACCCGGAGGTCCCCCGGGTGCTCGCCGACCTGCGCGAGCAGGGGCTGCGGATCGGTGTGATCAGCAACTGGGACCACCGCCTGCCCGGTCTGCTCGAAGGGCTCGGCCTCGCGGCCTCCCTCGACGGCATCACCTACTCCTCGGCCGCCGGGGTGGAGAAGCCGGACCGCCGGATCTTCCTCCAGGCCCTGCGCGGGCTCGGGGTGAACCCGGGGGCGGCCCTCCACGTCGGCGACAGCCGCCTCAACGACCTGGAGGGGGCGATCGCCGCCGGCATGCGCGCCCTCCATCTCGACCGCGAGCGCGGCAAGGGGCGGTTCCGCAACCTTTCGGGGCTGCCGTACTGGATCGCCACCGAGGCGCGCTGGCTCTCCGAAGGGGGGCCGGGCTCTGTGCTAGACTTGTAATCGGTTTTAGCAACAGCCTGCGCCCCATGAAAATCTCCACCAAAGGCGAGTACGGCATCCGGGCGATGCTCTACATCGCCATGCATTGCGATCGGCGGTCGGTCACCAGCCACGAGATCGCCCTGCAGCAGGGGATCCCGGAGCCCTACCTGCGCCAGATCCTGGCGGTGCTCTCCAAGGAGCGCCTGATCCTGTCGAACCGCGGCCCGCAGGGCGGCCACGTGCTCGGCCGGCCGGCGGCGGCGATCAGCGTGCGCGACATCCTCCTGCCGCTGGAGGGGCAGACCACCTCGATCGACCAGATCCTGGCCCTGCCGTGCACCATCCAGGTGGGGACGGACCACTGCGCGATCCGCGAGGTGTTCCTGGAGGTCAAGGAGGCGGTGGAGCGGATCCTCTCCACCACCACGCTGGAGGACATCGGACGGCGCCAGCGCGAGATCCTGCGCGACCAGATCTCGGTGCCGCACGACCTGCCGGCCTACTCGCACACCTCGCACCCGCTGTTGCCGATCCTGCCCCCGATGGCCGACTGAGCCTGACATCCATTTCTTTTCCTTGAGCCGGGGAGTCTTATGAAGCTGGAAGGCGATGGTCTCCTGGTCCGCATCTTCGTGGGAGAGGCGGACCGCTACGAAGGGGCGCCGCTGTACGAGGCGATCGTGCAGTGCGCCCGCGAGAAGGGTCTGGCCGGGGCGACCGTGCTGCGTGGCGTCGAGGGCTTTGGCGCCCACAACCTGATCCACTCGGCGCGGGTCGTCCAACTGGCCGAGGACCTGCCGATGGTCGTCGAGATCGTCGATCAGAAGGACAAGGTCGAGGCGTTTCTGCCCGAGCTGGACGCCATGATCCCCGAGGGTCTGGTGACGCTGGAGCCGGTGCAGGTCATCCTCTACCGGGTCCGCGACCAGGGCAGCCGGCACACTCACTGACGGGCCTTTCGAGCCCTCCAAATCGGGCTTGTGAAAAATGGCACAAGCTGCTATTCTCCCCTTGCCGAGGGAAGGGTGTGTACGACTCGCAACTCCGGTCCCAGGACCGGAGGAGGGAAGGGAGACTCGATATGCCGCGAACTCCCCAGGATCCCGAAAAGCCGTCTTCGAGCCTGTCTCGCTGGTATGGCCTGGGATTCGAGCTCGCCGCAGGAGCGGCCGGCCTTGGGGGGGTAGGCTACCTGGTCGACCGCCACTATGGCACCTATCCCCGATGGCTCCTGGTGGGAGCCGTCCTGGGGATCGTTGGCGGGATGTACAACCTGATCCGCGCGTCGCTGCTCGCATCCAGAGACGAAACCGGTAGCGAGCACCGGAAAACGAACGGCGACAAGAACCGATGACCGAAGGGTCCAGAGCCGCGGGGAGCTACCTGCGGTTCCTGGCCTGGGGGATCGGAACGACCGTGGCCGCGGCCCTGGTGGGGTGGATCCCCACCCGGCGGCTCGCCGGCGAGGATGCGCTCCCGGCGCTGATCGCGGGATGTGTGATCGCTCTCCTCGCGTCCGCCATCGGTGCCCTTCCGGTCGTCCTGGCCCGGAGCCGCCCGAACGCCCCTTTGCAGGGTCCGGTCGCGGCCCTGGCCGCGACGGGTGTGAGGGTGGGAGTGATGGTGGCGCTGGGGCTGGCGGCGGCGCTCTCGGGATCTTTCTCGATCCGCCCCCTGGTGGTCTGGATCGCGATCGCTTACGTGGTCCTGCTGGTGGTGGACACCCGGTACGCTGTGACGGCGCTCCGGGGCGATACGAAGAGCTGACGGGCCGATTTTTGGATATTTGGAGATCTGACGATGCTCGCTCTCGCGATGCTTGCTGATAACCCGCTGAGCCACGTGATCCAGCATCCGCTGGTCACCCGCCCGGCCGATCTCGGGGCGCTGACCCCGGCGCAGCAGATCACTCTGCTGTCCGATCAGATCGTGATGATGATCGTGGCGGCCGTTCTGCTGATCCTTTTCGTTCCGGCGATGGTGCGCCGGCGCCGGGGCAACAAGGGCGTGGACGCCCTGGTGCCGACCGGCATGGGCAATGCGCTGGAGGCGATCTGCCAGTACCTGCGCGAGGAGATCGCGCGGCCCGTGCTGCACGAGCACACCGACCGCTTCATCAAGTATGTCTGGAGCGTGTTCTTCTTCATCCTGATGATCAATCTGCTCGGCCTGCTGCCGATCGCCGCGACGACCAGCGCGGCGAACCTTGGTTTCCACCTCGGCGGCACGGCGACCGCGAATATCTGGATGACCGGCACGATGGCGTTGCTCACGATGCTGATGATGATCGTCAACGGCTTGCGCCTCGGCGGCAAGCACTATCTGGCCCATTTCAATCCCGGCCCGCTGTGGCTCGCCTGGCTGCTGATCCCGATCGAGATCCTCGGTCTGATCGCCCGGGTGGCCGCGCTGGCCATTCGACTCTTCGCCAACATGATCGCCGGCCACGTGCTCCTCGCGGTGCTGGTCGGGCTGATCCTGTCGGCCGGCACCGCGCTCGGCGCGGCGCTCGGCGTTGGCATCGCGATTCCGCTGGTGGCGGCGAGCGTCGCCGTCACCTTGCTCGAAGTTTTCGTCGCCTTCCTGCAGGCGTTCATCTTCGCCTTCCTGACCGCCCTGTTCATCGGGCTGTCGGTGGTCTTCCATCACGACGACCACCACGAAGAGGCGGCGGCGCACTGATCTGATCACCCTAAAAAACGAAAGACGAAAGGGACTTTTTCCATGAGCAAGAGAGCTTCCAAGTTCGCGCTGTTGATGATCGTGATCGGCCTGGCCCTGATGCTGGTTCCGGGTGCGGCTCACGCCCAGACCGAGGGCGGCGCCGCGGTGACCGACGGCAGCGGCTCCATGCTGGATCCGGTGGGTGCGGGCCGCCTGGGCGGCACGATCGGCGCCGGCCTGGTGGTCATGGGCGCCGGCGCGGGCATCGGCCGGATCGGTGCCGCCGCGGTCGAGTCGATCGCCCGCCAGCCCGAGGTGGCCGGCCAGGTCAACACCGCGATGATCATCACCGCCGCCATGATCGAGGGCGCGGCCCTGTTCGCGATCATCATCGCCCTGCTGGCGGTCCTCGCTTAAGAACGAGGCCCTGACTTGAAGCCGCCCCTCTCCCGGGCTCACCGCCGTGGGAGAGGGGCTTTCAATCCGGCGGCTTATTAAAGGCGAGTCACGCAATGATGGAACGAGCTCTGATAGGACTGGTCTCCTTCGCCCTGGCGGCCCCGGCCTTCGCGGCCGAGGCGGCGGAACACGGCGAAGCGGGCGGTGGCGGCCCGTTTGCCGGCGACATCGGCAATGCCCTCTGGACCCTGCTGATCTTCGGCCTCGTGGTGTTCATCCTCGGCCGTTTCGCCTGGGGTCCGATCCTCAAGGGCCTCCAGTCGCGCGAGGATTTCATCCGCGAGTCCCTGGAGAAGGCCCAGCACGCCAGCCAGCAGGCCGAGGCGCGGCTGCGCGAGTACGAAGAGCGGCTGGCGAGCTCCCGGGCCGAGGCGACGGCGATCGTCGATGAGGCGCGCCGGGATGCCGAGGTCGTCAAGCGCAAGATCGAGGCCGACGCGCACGCCGAGTACGAGAAGATGATCGATCGCGCCAAGCGCGAGATCCAGATCGCCACCGATACGGCGACCAAGGATCTCTACACCCTTTCGGCCCGTCTCGCGACCGACATGGCGTCGCGCGTGCTCGGCCGCGAGGTGACGGCGCAGGATCAGGAGCGCCTGATCGCCGAATCGATCAACGAGCTGAACCAGCGGCCGCACTGAAGCGCGAGGAGAGCCCATGGCGAAAGTGGACGATCGCGATCTCGATGTGGCCGGACTCTACGCGCACTCGATGATCGAGCTGGCCGAGGAGCATGGGCAGCTCGACGAGCTGCTCGAAGAGCTCGACGGGCTGGCGAAATATCTCGATCAAAACCCGGCGTTTGAAGAGTTCCTGAGCAGTCCTCTGATCGAGGACAAGGACCGCGCCAAGGTGCTTGAAAAGGCTTTCCGTGGCAAGGCGAGCGACCTGCTGGTCGACTCTCTCCTGGTGATCAATCGCAAGGGCCGCCTCGGCTACTTCCAGGCGATCGCCGAGGCCTACCGCCGCGAGTTCCGGCTGCGGCGGGGGCTGGTGGAAGCCCGGGTCCGCACCGCGGTGCCGCTCGGCGACGCGCTGCGGGCGCAGCTCGTCGAGGCGATCACCCGGTTCAGCGGCAAGCGCCCGATCCTCTCCGAGACCGTCGATCCGTCGCTGATCGGCGGCATGATCGTCGAGGTGGAAGGCCGCAAGGTCGATACCAGTCTGGCGGCGCGCCTCAAGAGCCTGAGCGCGACGCTGCTGCGGCGGGCCTCTCAGGAGATCTATAGCGGCAGAACCTACGTGACCGAGTAGGCCGGGCTCCCCGGGGGAGCCGGCCCGCTCTGATCGAAAGATAGAACGAGGAATCGCATGAAATTCAAAGTCGACGAGATCGCGTCGGTCATCACCGAGGAGATCCGCAACTATCGCACCGAGGTCGACCTGTCCGAGGTCGGCCGGGTGATCGAGGTCGGCGACGGTATCGCCCGGATCTACGGCCTGACCGGCGCCAAGGCAGGTGAGCGGCTGGAGTTCCAGAACGGCGCTTCCGGCCAGGTTTTCAACCTCGAAGAGAGCTCGGTGGGCGCCGTCGTCCTCGGCGACTATCTCGGCATCCGCGAGGGTGACGAGGTGCGGCGCACCGGCGAGCTGCTGTCCATCCCCTGCGGCCCGGCCATGATCGGCCGCGTGGTCGATCCCCTGGGCCGGCCGCTCGACGGCAAGGGCGTCATCGAGACGCCGTACCGCCGTCCCCTGGAGTACAAGGCTCCCGGCATCGCCGAGCGCCAGCCGGTCACCGAGCCGCTGCAGACCGGCGTCAAGGCGGTCGACAGCATGATCCCGATCGGCCGCGGCCAGCGCGAGCTGATCATCGGCGACCGCAAGACCGGCAAGACCGCCGTCGCGATCGACGCCATTCTCAACCAGAAGGGCGGCGACGTGATCTGTGTCTACGTCGCGATCGGTCAGAAGGAATCGACCGTCGTCGGCGTGATCGACAAGCTGCGCGAGCACGGCGCGATGGATTACACCATCGTGGTCTCCGCCTCGGCGGCTGACGCCTCGCCGCTCCAGTACATCGCCCCCTACGCCGGCGCGGCGCTCGCCGAATACTTCATGTATCAGGAAGGCAAGGCCACCCTGGTGGTCTATGACGACCTTTCGAAGCAGGCGCAGTCCTACCGCCAGCTCTCGCTCCTGCTGCGCCGCCCGCCGGGCCGCGAGGCGTATCCCGGCGACGTGTTCTATCTCCACTCCCGCCTGCTGGAGCGCAGCGTCAAGCTGCGCGACGAGTATGCGATCGTGCCGAAGGACACGCCGGCCGACAGCCGCGACCGTTCGATCGCGGTGCGCCACCCGCAGGGTCTCGCCGCTCCCGCCGAGCACCGGCCGGACGACGAGCAGGGCCTCTTCCACCGCCCGCACGGCAAGGAGAAGGCGGAGGCCTGGCTCGCGACCCTGCAGGACGCCGGCAAGTACCGCGTCCACCGCTACCCCGACAGCGGCGGCTCGATGACGGCGCTGCCGATCATCGAGACGCTCGAAGGCGAGGTCTCGGCGTACATCCCGACCAACGTGATCTCGATCACCGACGGCCAGATCTACCTCGAGCCCGACCTGTTCTTCGCCGGCGTCCGCCCGGCCATCAACGTCGGCATCAGCGTCTCCCGCGTCGGCGGCAACGCGCAACGCAAGGCGATGAAAACCGTTTCCGGCACCCTGCGTCTCGACCTCGCGGCCTTCCGCGACCTCGAGGCGTTCGCCCAGCTCGGCACCGAGCTCGATCCGGCCACCCAGCGCCAGCTCGACCGCGGCCAGCGCATGGTCGAATTGCTCAAGCAGCCGCAGTACCAGCCGTACAACGTCAACGAGCAGGTGCTGTCGATTTTCGCCGGCGCCAACGGCTTCCTCGACGACCTGCCGATCAACCAGGTGCGGCCGTTCGAGGCGGCGATGCTCAAGCACTTCCGCGACGAGCACCCGGAAGTCATCGCGGAGATCGACCGCACCAAGGCCCTGCCGAACGATCTCGCCGACAAGGTGCGCAAGATCGTGCGCGACTTCAAGACCCAGGCCACCGTCAAGGCGGCCTGAGCCGGATCGTCGACTTCATAGGGAAAAGGTGGACGGATGGCGAATCGACGGATCCTAGTCAAGCGGCGCAAGGCGGTGCGCAATATCCGCAAGATCACGCGCACCATGCAGTTGATCGCGACCGCCCGTTTCCAGGCGGCGTTCAACCGGGCCGTGGCGACCAAGCCGTACACCGAGAAGCTCGCCGAGCTGGTCGATGACCTGTCGCGGGCGGCGGGGTCGGTGGATCACCCGCTGCTCGCGGCCCCCGCCGACGTGCCGCGCTCGGCCCTGGTGGTGCTGTCGAGCGACCGCGGCTTGGCCGGCGGCTACAACTCGAGCGTGCTGCGCGCCGCCCTGGCTCACATCGAGGAGCAGGCGGGGCGCGGCATCGAGGCCCAGGTCCACATGGTGGGCAAGAAGGGCATCGGCTACTTCCGCTTTTTGCGGCAGGCGGTCGCCGAGCAGACCACCGGGATCGCGGACCGTGTGCGGTTCGAGCAGGTGGAGCCGATCGCCAACGCGCTGATCGAGCGTTTCATCCGCGGCGAGATCGCCTCGGTCCATGTGGCCTACATGCGGTTCTTCTCGGCTGGCACGCAGCGGCCGGTGGTGGTGCAGCTCCTGCCGCTCACCCCGAAGGCGCCGGAAGAGGGCGCGGCGGCCAGACCGGCCGTGGAGTACGAGTTCTCGCCCGATCCGCGGCAGCTCCTCGACGAGCTGTTGCCGGCGACGGTGCGCGTGCGGCTGTTCCAGGCCTTCACCGACGCCGCGGTCTCCGAGCAGGTGGCGCGCATGGTGGCGATGAAGGCGGCCACCGACGCCGCGGCCGATATGATCAAGTCCCTGACGCGCGAGTACAACCGGGCGCGCCAGACGCAGATCACCATGGAGCTTCTGGACATCGTGGGCGGCGCCAACGCCCTGGCCTGAAGCTCCTCGATATAAAGATTGGAAACGACAATGGCAAACGGCAACTACGGCAGAGTCACCCAGGTCATCGGTTCGACCCTGGATGCGCAGTTCGCGGAGGATCAGCTCCCGGGGATCTATAACGCCCTGCGCGTCGACGTCACCCGGAACGTCCTCGGCGAAGACGTCATCGAGCCGCTCTGGTGCGAGGTGGCCCAGCATCTCGGCGGTGGCCGCGTGCGCGCCATCGCCCTGGGCTCCACCGACGGCCTGCAGCGCGGCAGCAACATTCAGGACACCGGCGCGCCGATCAGCGTGCCGGTCGGCGAGGCGACTCTCGGCCGGGTGTTCAACCTGGTCGGCGAGCCGATCGACGCCCGCGGCCCGGTCCTCAATACGGAAACCCGGCCGATCCATCACCTGCCGCCGGAGCTCGACGAGCTCTCCTCGAAGACCGAGCTGTTCGAGACCGGCATCAAGGTCATCGACCTGCTCTGCCCCCTGGTGCGCGGCGGCAAGGCCGGCCTGTTCGGCGGCGCCGGCGTCGGCAAGACCGTCATCATCCAGGAGCTGATCGCCCGTCTGGCCCGCTTCCACAGCGGCTACTCCTGCTTCGCCGGCGTGGGCGAGCGCACCCGCGAGGGCAACGACCTCTGGCTCGAAATGCAGGAAGCCAAGATCGGCGATACCGGCAAGAGCGTCATCGACCAGACCGTCATGGTCTTCGGCCAGATGAACGAGCCGCCGGGCGCCCGTCTGCGCGTGGCCCTCTCGGCGCTCACCATGGCCGAGTACTTCCGCGATCAGACCGGCGTCGATACCCTGCTCTTCATCGACAACATCTTCCGGTTCTCGCAGGCCGGTTCCGAAGTGTCGGCCCTCCTCGGCCGTATGCCGTCCGCGGTCGGCTACCAGCCGACGCTCGGCACCGAGATGGGCGAGCTCCAGGAGCGCATCACCTCCACGAGCCGCGGCGCCGTCACCTCGATCCAGGCGATCTACGTGCCCGCCGACGACTACACCGACCCGGCGCCGGCCACCGCCTTCACCCACCTCGACAGCACGGTGAACCTGGAGCGCAGCATCTCCGAGAAGGGCATCTACCCCGCGGTGGATCCCCTCGCCTCCAGCAGCCGCATCGTGTCGCCCGAGTACCTCGGCGAACGCCACTACGCCGTGGCGCGGAAGGTCCAGCAGATCCTCCAGCGCTACAAGGACCTCCAGGACATCATCGCGATCCTGGGCGTGGACGAGCTGTCGGAAGAGGACAAGGTCATCGTGCGGCGCGCCCGCAAGATCGAGCGCTTCCTCTCCCAGGCCTTCTTCGTGGCCGAGCAGTTCACCGGCCT
>DATAHG010000673.1:0-5329 GCA_036263295.1 Thermoanaerobaculia bacterium
GGACAGGACGTCCGATGGCCAGGAAGAAGCATGGCGGGCATGGCGGCGGGCACGGCTGGTTCGTGACTTTCGCCGACTTGATGGGCCTCCTGGTCGCTTTCTTCGTCATGCTGGTCGCCTTCTCGACGCAGGATATGGCCAAGCTGCAGATCGTTGCCGGTTCCATGCGCGATGCCTTCGGCGTGCAGGACCGCGTCCGCTATTCCGGCGTGATCGAAGTGCTCGGCCTGCCGACGCGGCCGAAGCTCAAGAACGCCGAGCATATTCCACCCGACGAATCTTCCGACACGCCGACGCCGGAGGATCACGACCGCAACAAGAATTACGGCGCCAAGTTCAAGGTGGACCGCAATTTTGCGCTGGCGTCGGCGTCGTTGCGCCAGGCGATGCAGGAAATGCCTGAGATCACCGAAGTCTCCAAGCACATCATGTTCGAGGAGACCAAAGAGGGCTTGAACATCGAAATCGTCGATCAGGACGGGCGCTCGATGTTCGCGGAGGCCTCGAAAGAGCCGAACGAGCGCACGCGCAAGCTCATCCAGAAGATGGCGGGCTCGCTGAAGGCGACGCCCCTGCGGGTCTCCATCACCGGTCACACGTCGGCGAGCCGGGTGCCGCCGAAGCCCGGTTACGGGCCTTGGGATCTGTCGGCTGACCGCGCGAACGCGGTGCGCGAGATCCTGCAGCAGGAAGGCGTGCCCAGCTCGCACTTCTTCATGGTGGCGGGTAAGGCCGACACGCAGCCGCTGTTTCCTGACGACCCGTATATTGCCGCCAATCGCCGGGTGACCATCACCCTCATGCGCGAGGACCCCGCGCTCCCGCCGGGCTTTAAGCCCTAGATAAGCCTTACGGAACCGTCCTATTGCGGCCGGAATTTACCGGTTTGGACGCTGTCCCTGAAAGCCAGTAGAGCCGTCAGAAACCGGGTGATATAAGGCCGTCCCTTCCGCTGCGGGCGAGACCGTTCACTGCATGATGAAGACCCTTGAAACGCTGGCGCAACCGGCGGCAACGGAGGCCGCCCGTCCGGCGCCGGCAAAGGCTAGCTTGTGGAAGCTTACGCTGGGAAGCATCGGTGTCGTCTACGGCGACATCGGCACCAGCCCGCTCTACGCCATGGGCGAGTGTTTCCATGGCGCGCACGGCATCGCGCTGACACGCGCCAATGTGCTGGGCATCCTCTCGCTGATCTTCTGGTCGCTCATCGTCGTCATCTCGATCAAGTACCTGATCTTCGTCATGCGGGCGGACAACCGCGGCGAGGGGGGGATCCTCGCCCTCATGGCGCTCATCCCGGCGGACCTGCGGCGCAGCGGCCGGCACTGGCTGCTGGTCGCCCTCGGCCTGTTCGGCGCCGCCCTGCTCTACGGCGACGGCATGATCACCCCGGCGATCACGGTGCTCTCCGCGGTCGAGGGGCTCGGCGACGCCAACCCCTTCTTCGGCGAGCACGTGATCCCGATCGCGGTGGCGATCCTGATCGTGCTGTTCGTGATCCAGCGCCGCGGCACCGCCGGCATCGGCCGGATCTTCGGGCCGGTGATGCTCCTCTGGTTCGTGATCCTCGCCCTGCTCGGGATGCGCTGGATCGTCACCGATCCCGGGATCCTCGCCGCCATCAACCCCTATCACGCGGTGAGCTTCTTCGTCCGCAACCGCGGCCTCGGCTTTCTCGCCCTGGGCTCGGTCTTCCTGGTGGTGACCGGCGGCGAGGCGCTCTACGCCGACATGGGCCATTTCGGCAAGCGGCCGATCCAGATCGCCTGGTTCGCGGTGGTGCTCCCCTCGCTGCTGATCAATTACTTCGGCCAGGGCGCCCTCCTCCTCCACCATGCGGACGCGGCCGACAGCCCGTTTTACAAGATGGCGCCGCAGTGGTCGCTCTATCCGCTGATCATCCTGGCTACGGCGGCGGCGGTCATCGCCTCGCAGGCGGTGATCTCGGGCGCCTTCTCCCTCACCCGCCAGGCGGTCCAGCTCGGCTATACGCCGCGCATCTCGATCGTCCACACCTCGGAAGACGAGATCGGCCAGATCTACATCCCGTCGATCAACTGGGTGCTGATGATCGCGACCATCGGCCTGGTGTTGGGCTTCCGCGAGGCGACCAACCTGGCCGCCGCCTACGGCGTGGCGGTGACCGCGACCATGGTGATCACCACCATCCTTTTCGAGGTGGTGGCGATCAAGCTCTGGGGCTGGAAGCTCTCGACCGTGGTCCCCGTGGCGCTTTTCTTCATGGTGATCGACCTCGCTTTCTTCGGGGCCAACATCGTCAAGATCCACCACGGCGGCTGGTTCCCGCTGGCGGTCGGGCTGGTGGTCTATACGCTGATGACGACCTGGAAGAAGGGGCGGACGGTGCTCTCCGAGCGCCTCGCCAAAGACGCCCTGCCGTTCGAGCAGTTCGTCGCGAGCGCCAAGCCGGGCAGCCCGCCGCGGGTGCCGGGCACCGCCGTGTTCATGTCGCGCGACGCGGTGGCGACCCCCACCGCCCTGCTGCACAACCTCAAGCACAACAAGGTCCTGCACGAGCGGGTGATCCTCCTCACCCTGCAGAACGAGGAGTTCCCCGAGGTGCCGCCGGCGGAGCGGGTGACGATCGAGCCGCTCGGCCATGAGTTCTACCGGGTGACCGCGCGCTACGGTTTCATGCAGAATCCCGGTGTGCCGGACGTCCTCGACCGCCTGGAGGAGAAGGGGCTCAAGCTCAACCTGATGAACACCACGTTCTTCCTGAGTCGCGAGACCCTGATCCCGAGCCCGAAGAAGGGGATGGCCATGTGGCGCGAGCGGCTGTTCGCCCTGATGTCCCGCAACGCCCTGCGACCGACCGACTTCTTCCGGATTCCGCCCAACCGCGTGATCGAGCTGGGGATGCAGGTGCGCCTGTGAGGGTGGCCGCCCTCGTGGAGAGTGGTATCTTCAGGGCTTCACTTGCATAGCCAGGATTGATGTTTGAGCCATAATACAGAAAACAGTCCAACGGATTTCCGGTATACGGCGGGCCTTTCTCTCGGGGCGCTGGGCGTCGTCTATGGTGACATCGGCACCAGCCCGCTCTACGCCCTGCGCGAGTGCTTTCACGGCCCCCATTCGATCGAGCTGACGCCCGCCAATGTGATGGGGATCCTGTCGCTCGTCTTCTGGGCGCTGATCATCGTCATCACGATCAAATACCTGAGCTTCGTGATGCGCGCCGACAACCGCGGCGAAGGCGGCATCCTCTCCTTGATGTCGTTGATCCCGCGCGATCTGCGGCGGCGCGAGAGCGGCCGCTGGCTGCTGGTGGCTCTCGGGATCTTTGGCGCCTCCCTGCTCTATGGCGATGGGATGGTCTCCCCGGCCGTCGCCGTGCTCTCCGCCGTCGAGGGTCTGCAGCTCGCGACTCCGGCGGTACGTCCCTATGTCATCCCGCTCGCCATCGTCATCCTGATCGGGATCTTCCTCCTCCAGCGCCGGGGCACGGCCGGAATCGGCGCCATCTTCGGGCCGGTGATGCTCTTCTACTTCGCGACCATCGCGGTGCTCGGCCTGAGCTGGATCCTGCCCAACCCCTCGGTCCTCGCCGCGGTCAGTCCCACCCACGCCGTGAGCTTCTTCCTGCGCAACCGCATGGCCGGCTTCGTCACCCTGGGCACCGTGTTCCTGGTGGTGACCGGCGGCGAGTCCCTTTATGCGGACATGGGCCACTTCGGCAGGAAGCCGATCAAGATCGCCTGGTTCGGCCTGGTGCTGCCGGCTCTGCTGATCAACTACTTCGGCCAGGGGGCGCTGCTGCTGGCCCGGCCCGAGGCGAAGGAGAACCCGTTCTTCGAGATGGCTCCCGAATGGGCGCTCTACCCGATGATCGCGCTGGCCACGTTCGCGGCGGTGATCGCCTCCCAGGCGGTGATCTCCGGTGCGTTTTCGCTCACCCGGCAGGCGGTGCATCTCGGCTATGTGCCGCGGATCGAGATCGTCCATACATCGCATGCGGAGATCGGGCAGATCTACATCCCGTCGGTGAACTGGCTCCTGATGTTGGCCACCATCGGCCTGGTGCTCGGCTTCCGCAGCTCCAGCCACCTGGCGGCGGCCTACGGAGTGGCCGTCACCACGACCATGCTGATCACCACGATTCTCGCCTTCGTGGTGGCGATCCGGCGGTGGAACTGGCCGCTCCGGTATGTGCTGCCGGTCGCCCTGCTCTTCTTCGTCATCGATCTCTCTTTCTTCGGCGCCAACATCACCAAGGTTCCGGACGGCGGCTGGTTCCCCCTCACGGTCGCGGCTCTGGCTTATACCTTGATGGCTACCTGGAAGCAGGGGCGCAGGATCCTCGCCGAGCGCCTCGCCAAGGACGCCCTGCCGTTCGAGCAGTTCGTCACGAGCGTCAAGCCGGGCAGCCCGCCGCGGGTGCCGGGCACGGCCGTGTTCATGTCGCGCGACGCCGTGGCGACCCCCACCGCCCTGCTGCACAACCTCAAGCACAACAAGGTTTTGCACGAGAAGGTGATTCTCCTCACGGTACAGACGGAGGAGTTCCCGAACGTCGACCCGGCGGAGCGCGTGACGATCGAGCCGCTCGGCCAGGAGTTCTATCGGGTGACCGCGCGCTACGGCTTCATGCAGAATCCCGGCGTGCCGGACGTCCTTGACCGCCTCGAGGAGAAGGGTCTCAAGCTCAACCTGATGAGCACCACGTTCTTCCTCAGCCGGGAGACCCTGATCCCGAGCCCGAAGAAGGGCATGGCCATGTGGCGCGAGCGGCTGTTCGCGCTGATGTCCCGCAACTCCTTGCGGCCGACCGACTTCTTCCGGATTCCGCCGAACCGTGTGATCGAGCTGGGGATGCAGGTGCGGTTGTAAAACCGCCGCTCCGGCGGGCGCCGTATCTCTGGGCAGTTCCAGCACCGGTCTTTCCCGAGAGGAGGCGAGCTTGTCGCACGGATCCACGACTCCCCTGATCGATCCGCGCCGGCTGACCGAGGCGCGGCTCCAGCTCCACTGGGCCGCCCAGCCGGCCGCCGCCGCGGGCAAGCGGCTGCTCCCCCACCAGCCGGATTACGGCGAGCAGAGCTTCGAGTTCTGGGACGGTCTCCTGGTGCAGGGGGCCGTGGCCGGGGAGATGCCGTTCCGGTCGGCCCTCCGCCTCTCTGACCTCAGCCTTCTCCTGGTCGACGGCTCTCCCGGGGACGTCCGAGTTCTCGAGGAGCTTCCTCTGCCCGGCATGACTCTCGAGGAGGCGTTCGCCTGGATCGAGACCGAGGCGGCCGGGCGGCTGGACCGCCCTCTGCACCCGCCGTTCGAGCGGCCGGGGGAGATGCCGGCCCATCCGGTCGGC
>DATAHG010000674.1:0-5735 GCA_036263295.1 Thermoanaerobaculia bacterium
GTCTGGATCTCGTCGTCCGCCGGCCGGACGTCGGTCAGCGGGAGGTTCTCGACGTCGCCGAGCTTGATGTGCGCGTGGGCTTGGTCGGAGATACCTGGAGCACGCGCGGAAGCTCCCGGACGGTCGATGGGACCTCCCATCCCGACATGCAACTCAACATCATGAATTCCCGGGTGATCCAATTGATCACGCAGGACCGCAGCCGTTGGCAGTGGGCCGGAGATCAATTGTTCCTCGACCTGGACCTCAGCGACGAGAATCTCCCTCCGGGTACACGGCTCGCGCTGGGCTCCGCTGTCATCGAGGTGACGGACCAGCCTCACACGGGATGCAAGAAGTTCGTCGAGCGGTTCGGAGCGGACGCGATGAGATTCGTCAATTCCCCCCTCGGCCGGCGGTTGCACCTGCGCGGGATCAACGCGCGAGTCGCGCAGCCGGGCACCGTGCGGGTCGGCGACATCGCACAAAAGCTCGCGCCCTGCTGAACAGTCAGGTGAGCCTCAGCGCTGTACGCCACACGCCTCGGGAGGTGGGTTCAGGCTGACGATCGCCACGTCGGCGTCGGTATACCCGGGGCCGAAGAAGCCTTGCGAGGAGTAGCTCTCGAACAGGGTGCGCCGCTCTTCCAGGTAGGGGCGGTCCACGATCAGAGTGTTCACACCCAAGCCGAACGCCATCATGCAAAGGAGGCGATCGGAGGGGAAGTTCTGATCCATGTCCACCTGGAACGTACCGTACCCGGAGGGGAAGTAGCCGGAGTAGCCGTTGAGCATCGTCCGATGGTGGTCGATCTGGGCGAACATCCGCCAGGCCTCGATTTCATAATCGGAGACGTGCAGCCCGCGGGGCAACGGGACGTGCGCCACGATGAGCTTTCTCGGCTGCTCGCGCAACCAGGTCGTCCAGGCGGTGCGCGGGCTCGCCGGGGTCCGCACCAGGGCGCCGGGAGACGCGAGGTTCTCGGTGGCCGCCAGGACCCCCAGGGCGAGAGCGAGAATCCTGCCGGTATTGGCGCGCCAGGCGGCGAGACGAGCCAGGGCCAGGGCGGCCAACCCGGCCAGCACCGCCTGGGAGATCGCCGCGGCGCGGAACGGGCTGCGCAGCGTGCTGAGGCCGGGCACCACCTCTCGCAGGCTGGCGAAGGGCCGCCAATCCCCGATCCTCAGGTTGAGACCGAGCGCGAGAAGCCCCCCCAGCACGGCGCAGGTGAGAAGGCAGACGATCCAGATCCTCCGCTCCCCCTGATGCCAACCCAGAATGGCTCCCGCCACCCCCAGACCGAGCAGGAGAAAGCCGGGGAAGAGCCCTCCCGTGTCCCCGTCATAGGAGTCCTCGCGAGGCGGAAACGCCAGCCGGGAGGAGCTGGGGCGGGTCGTGAAGTCCCGCGGCTGGGCTGAGAGGGCCGCCACGACTTCCTCGGATCGCTTGAATTCATACTTTTCATGGAAGGATCGGACCGTGCTCGCGATGGGGGAGAGCACGAGGGCTCCGAGGAGCGCCAGGGCACCGAGCCGCACGATCGACCGGAAGCGGAACCTCTGCTCCGCCAGCGCCGCGACTCCCGCCAGGAGGAGAAAAGGGAGGCTCAGGAGCGCCATCTGCTCCCCCGCGAGGAACTGCGCGGCGAACGACAGGACCGCCAGCGCGGCGGGCCGCCACCCGCCTTCCTTTCCAAAGTGCACCAGGGCTGCGAGCGCCCAGATCGTGCCGAAGAGGGGGAGCACGGGGAGCACCCCCAGGACCTTGGCGGTGTAGGGGAGGGTGACGCCGGCGAGCGCCGCGAGGAGGGCCGCGTTCCGCGGCGCACCGAGCGCCCGCGCCAGGCTCCGGGTGGCGAGACCATTGCAGACCAGGGTCAACAGAATCGCAAGGTTATAGATCGCGGCCGGCGGAGCCCCCATCCACCAGAGGGGGGAGAGGGTGACCCCTTGCAGGAACATCGGCTCCGAGAAGGTGAAGGTCCCTTCGAGCGGATGAAAGATGGGGGCGTTCCAGATCCCGGCAAACCCGTGCGGCACGCGGTCCGCGTCCCACCACAAGCTCCACAGATTGAACACCGGAACGGTCGCCTCATGCTCGGTCCCCAGCGGCAGAGCGCTGGCGAGGGACGGCAGGAGGGGCCAGGTGGCCACGATGGCCGCCAGCAGGCAGAGAGCGAAAGGGGCCAGGGGAGACAGCAGGCGACGGAAGGTCTTGGTCATGGAGAAGGGGGCTCCAGGTGCGCCGGTGGGACCTCGTTGCCCCACCGGCGCATCTGGATTCAGACGAGAGAGACTACTACTGTTCCTGGACGTCGACCACGAGGGCCTGCTTCACGTCGGAGAGCACGTCCGGCAGGCTGGCGCCCGCGAGACCCGTGGCGAAGCCCTTCTGGGCGGCGGGAACCAGTCCGCGGGGGCTCACTTCATAGCGGCCTTCCGGGGAGAGAACCCGATAGGAGCCGTCCTCACGCGCGCTCAGGAACATCAGGTAGCGCTGGCCCACCTTGTAGCTCGGGTCTTCGTCGAAGCGGTTTTCGTAGTTGCCGTTCTGGAAGAGGACAAAGGACTCGCCGGCGCCGAGAGAGCCCTTCGTGCTGCGCTTGACGGTGAAGTGCACCCGCTGCGTGGGGATGCTCTGGATGCCGTCCGGATGGAAGGTCACGATGGGATCGCCCTCGGTCACTTCGTCCACCGTCGCGACGACGACGTCGCTCGCCATGCGGGTGGCGTCGCCGATGCTGCGGGGGGTGTCGATCCAGTAACCGTGATAGCGGATCGTCTCCTCGCCGTGGTGCTCACCGCCGTGCTTGAGGTCTTTGTTGGCGTAGATCGAGCCGATCTCGTTGATGTTGCCGCTGACCAGCGTGTAGTGGGTGCTGATGTCATACCAGTAGCCGCCGCCCATGCAGCCGCCATCGTTGGAGTGATCGAGGCCGAAGGTGTGTCCGACTTCCTGGCAGAAGACGCCGCGGGCTCCATTGGAGCTCCACGCATAATAGGTGTTGAGCTGAGCGGTCGCCCGGAGAATGGTGCAACCACTATAGTTGGTGATGCTGGCGAGACCGCCCCAACCGGTGTTGCCGGAGTTGGCGGCGAAGACATAGGTCTCTTCGCCCGAGCTGACGGAGGAGATGTTGAGGATGGTGCTGTTGTTCCACTCGTTGATGGCGTTGGTCGCCAGCGAGCTGGTATTGCGGAGCCGCACATTCCGGTCCGCCTGACTCCAGCAACCCCACTGACGAGCCTGTGCAGCCTGCCCCGCAAGTCCGGCGATAAGCAGAGCTCCGGCCACCAAAACCGCTTTCCTGTTCATACCTGTTGCCTCCATCTCGACGTATTCACGTCAAAAAAGGTTGACTTTGCGCCCCTGCCCAGGGCGCACTCCTCCACACAACAAACGCCGCCACGCTTCGGCGGTTCGAGCTGATGACTGATCTTTGCTTTCATATCTCTGGGTGCTTCATCCGCTCCAAAGCGAGCCGTGGTTCTTCAAAGAGCAACAAAGACAGACTTCCACCACGCGCCTGCGGTCTACTTGATCGCAACGCTCACAATTGAACGCACACCGATCCCATGATACGGAAGCAGCTTCCGTATTCAGCCGCCGAGGCTCCCCAGCGTTCGGAGATCTCGGCGGGGTGCTAAACAACCGCCTCTATCTAAGTTGGTACAGGAAACAGCTTTGGCGTGACACGATCGGCGTCGAGATTGGGAGAAGAAGATCTCCGTTCGGTCTGCGCGGACGGGTGCTCAGGCATCCACGGGTCTCGAACTTCCCTGGCCGGCACTTCTGAGAATGGGGAGCCAATCTCCTCGCCTTTGGACCCGGAGGAGCAGTTGCGCCTTGCGCCGAGAAAGAGGAACATACGTGCGATGATCGGACACTTTCTTCTTCGCGAGCTCCGCGGCCTTCGCCGGGAGTTGGAGGCCTATCCTGACGAGCGACTCCTCTGGACCTTGCCGCCCGGGCTCCCCAATTCGGCCGGAACCCTTGCCCTTCACCTGACAGGCAACCTGCGGCACTACATCGGCGCCATCCTCGGTGGAAACGGCTATATCCGGAACCGCGACGAGGAGTTTGCCGCTCGGGATATTCCGCGTGCCGTGCTCCTCGAGCAGATCTCGGAGGCGGAGACGGTCGTCGAATCCACCCTTTCCCACCTGAGCGAAGAGCAGATGTCGCTGCCGTTTCCCGAGCCGATCCGGGAGCACTATCTGCAGACGGGTGAGTTGCTGATCCAACTCGCGGTGCATCTTGCCTATCACCTGGGACAGGTCAGTTATCACCGCCGTCTCGTCACGGGCAATTCCCAGGGCGTCGGTGCTCTCTCTGCCGCAGAGCTGATTTCAGGCTGAGGACGCGGCAGTGAGCAAGCGCCGGGCGGCGGCCTGTGCGCCGTCGCCGCGCACGGCGGTGGCGATGGATCGGGCACAAACGGCTACATCCGGTTGAAGCACGTGCCGGAGAGCGCTCGTCAGCGAGTCGAAAGTCGGCGCGCCAGGGGCGTGAGCCGTTCCGATGCCGAGATCGTGGACGCGTCGGGCCCAGTAGTGCTGGTCGTACATCTGGGGGATGACGACCTGGGGAGCGCCGGCCCGCGCGGCCGCGGTCGTGGTGCCCGCGCCGCCGTGGTGGACGACGGCGGCAACCCGTTTGAACAATGCCTGCTGGTTGACCTCGCCGATCGACAGGCAGTCGGGTCCGTCGTCCACGAGTGAAAGATCGGCCCACCCGCGGAACACGATCGACCGGCGTCCGAGCCTGCGCGCCGAATGGATCATGATCTGGCTGAGGTCTTCCGTCGCACGGATGCTGCCGAAGCCGAAGTAGACGGGCGGTTCGCCGGCGTCGAGGAACGCCTCCAACTCGGGGGAAAGTGGACGATCATCCGGCAGAATCCAGGCGCCGGGCTGGAACACGGCCGGATCCGCGGGATCGGGCCACGGCCCCAGCGTGGGATCGGCGGCCAGCCAGGGCCGGTCGGTGACGACGTAGCCGCGCACGTCGCCGACCGGGGCCAGGCCGAGCGCTTCCCGGTGCGAGTTGAGCAATGAGCCCCACATGTCGTTCCAGCGCCGTGCATCCTGGTCCCAGATCTCGCGGTAGTCGGCCACCGCGGGAGCCGGCCTGTCTCCCAGCAGGCCCAGCGTGGGAGGCGCATGGTGGGGCGAGGGGAGGACCGCCGGGCAGTAGGCGGCGAAGAAGTAAGGAATGCCCATCCTCTCTGCCACGGAGGGAGCGGCGATCTGGAGGACGGTTGCTCCCACGATGACATCGCAGCCCTGGGCGGCCCTGGCGATCGTCTCGAATTGAGTGGCGACCGTACCTTCCATCATCTGGCGCCGCTGCTCGGGCGTGGGCAGGGCCGCCGAGGGGTTGGCTTTCCCGGTCGAGCGCAACTCCGGCCCGATGGGCGTGACGGGCATCCCGAGGCTTTCGATCCAGTCGCGGAAATCCGGTGGCACGCACAGGCGTACCTCCTGGCCGAGATCCCTCAACGCCACCCCGAGCGCCACCAGCGGCTGGACATCCCCACGCGACCCGATCGTCGATAGCAGCACGCGCATCCGCTCTCTCCTTTTCTGGCTGGAGCCATGACCGTCAGCCGTGAGCCGACCGCTCCCAGGGCGCCAAGTCTGCACGGGGGCCGGGGTCTTGCCGCAAGTCTCCGGGTAGGGGGTATACTGATTGTGGGGAAAGCCTTTCGAATCATCTCACCGGGGCAGCGCGACCGTCACCTCGGTGCCGTGGCC
>DATAHG010000675.1:0-7521 GCA_036263295.1 Thermoanaerobaculia bacterium
CCGAAGTCGACCGAAGCCTCGGAGAGGACAGCCAGATTGCGGACGTGGATCTCTCGAAGCACGCGGGGGATTGATGTCGCTGGGTCAGCGGGTTAAGCCACGGAATGTCTGGTTTCCGGGACAGGGCGGAGTGTATCAGAGAGGGGGTGCTTGTAGGGGCTGGCTTCCTGATTCGCACCGTCCAGGGCGCAATAAATTGCGCCCCTACGACTGCTGCGTGCCGATCATCCCAAAGGTGCGAAGCAGTCGTAGGGGCGTGATTTATCACGCCCTATCGGCACGCTTTGCACCCGTGGTGAGCCCTGCCGCTTCCGCTTGCGGTCCCTCCCCCTTCACCCCCACCATCCCGAAATCCTGATATCCGAACAGCAGGTCGTCCAGTCGGTCGCGCAGGCGGTTGACGTGGTCGGCCAGGGGGCGCTGGTCTTCCGGGAGGGTCGCGAGATCGACCTCCGGGAGGCGCTCGGCTTCCGGAAAGGGGCGCAGGTCGAGGCGCTGGATCGGGTCGAAGCCGGCCAGCTCGTACATCAGGCGGAGGCTATCCGGGTGGACCGGCCGCCGGTGGGTCGGGTCGAGCCAGAAGTTGCGGGCGGCCACCACCACCGAGAGCGGGTTCGGGGTCTCCAGGATCAGCACGCCGCCGGGATGGAGAGCCCGCCAGGCGAGACTCACGAGCTGACTGAGCGAGCCGACCGGCAGATGCTCGATGACGTGGAAGGAGACCACGCCGCCGAGGCTCCCTTCCGGCACCCGGGCCAGGTATTCGAAGAGGTCCCCCTCCTCGGCTTCCAGGCCGCGCTCGCGGCAGAGGGCCACCATGCGGGCGCTGCCGTCCACGCCACGGGCGGTCACCCCATGATCCCGCAGGAGGGCCAGGGACTCCCCACGGCCGCAGCCGAGGTCGAGGACCGGCGACTTCCCTTCGAGCCAGGGCATGTACTGCGCGATGCGCTCGCGGATCTCCTCCTCGGTGCCGCGATAGCGCCGCTCCAGCTCCAGATAGCCGTGCTCCTCGTGGGCCCGGTCCACGGCCTCGGCGGCTTCCGGAGTCGGGACGGCCACCGCTCCCCCGCCGGCGCGGGCCACGGCCAAGGCGGCGCCGAGGCTGCCCAGCAGGTCGCGGGCTTCGCGGCGGTAGCGGTCCATCTTCTGGTCCGCCCGGGAGTAGAGGGCGTCGTTGTGGCGCTGGATCTCGCGGATCCCTTCGATCACGAAGGTCTCCAGGTAGGAGAGCCGCCGGTGGTGCTCCTCGCGGACCGGCTCGGCCCGCAGGAGGTGCTCGATGAGGATGAGATTGAAGGTGCGCTGGCGGTCCCACAGCTCGTTCTGGGGGACCTTCACCACCGGCCGGAAGAGGCGCTTCAGGCCGACGACGATGCGGCCCAGAAGGCCGCGATGACTGCGGACGGGGAACTCGTGGTCCCCCGCCCAGAGCCATTGCCATGAAGGCAGATCGCGGGTGGGATCGACGATGAACTCGTCGATGGTCGGTTGCCGGGGGGAATCGCGGCGCTCCGGGACGCCCTGGTCGCTCGCCTGCATGGCTGGCGGGACTCCCGAAGGACGCCGCTCCTCCGACTACTCTTCCCGGACGACCGAGACGGTGACGTCAGCCACCACCTCGGGGTGCAGCTCGATGTGGACGACGTGGTCACCGAGCGTCTTGATACCGGCGCCGCCGATGTCGATACGCCGGCGGTCCACCGTGTAGCCCTTGGCTTCCAGGGCATCCGCGATGTCGCTGGAGGTGACCGAGCCGTAAAGCGTGTCGGTCTCGCCGACCCGCTTCGGAATCACGATCTGCACGCCGGCCATCTTGTTGGCGATGTCCTGCGCGGCGTCGCGCTCCTTGGCAACCCGCGCGTCGATCTTGGCGCGCTGCTGCTCGAAAACCTTGATGTTGCCCGCCGTCGCTTCGAGCGCAATGCCCTGCGGCAGCAGGAAGTTCCTGCCATAGCCGGGCTTGACGACGACGATTTCGCCACGCTTCCCGAGGTTACGCTGATCGTTCAGCAGAATGACTCTCACGCTTGCGCCCTCCTAGTCCGTGGTGAACGGGAGCAGCGCCAGATGGCGCGCCCTCTTGATCGCCTGCTGCAGGAGGCGTTGGTGACGGGCGCAAGTGCCCGAGATCCGGCGGGGCAGGATCTTGGAGCGCTCGGGGACGAACTGCTGCAGGAGCTTGACGTCCTTGTAATCGACATAGTCGATCTTGTCGGCGCAGAACTTACAGACCTTGCGCCGCCGGAAGAAGACCTTTCTTGAACGGGCCATGGGCTAGACCTCCTCATCCTCGTCGGCGAGATCGGCGGGCTCGCCGGCCTCGTTGCCGCTGGAGGACGAGCCCCCGGCGCCTTCCGGACGGGCGAGGCGGGCGGCGCGCTTCAGATCCTCGTCGGTCCGGACCGTCAGGTACCGCAGGATCTTGTCGTTCTGCCTCATCCGGTGCTCGACCTCGTGCAGCGCGGTCTTGCCATCCTGGCTGGAGATGAAGAGCAGGACGTACTTGCCTTCGTTGAGCTTCTCGATGGGGTAGGCGAGCTTGCGCCGTCCCCACTGCTCTTCCTGGGTGATCTCGGAGCCGCCAGCAGAGATCATCTGCTTGTACTCCTGAGTCATGGTGACAACTTCTTCGTCGGCGATACGGGGATCGACGACGAACATCAACTCGTACGTGCGCATGGGTGCGGATTGCCTCCCTATGGCCGTTAGGTTCCGCCGCTGGCGGAACAGAGAGGAAACGAATCGGATCCGGTCGCCCGGTCCGAGGTGACAAGAGCCCGGAATTATACGGGCTCCAACGGAAAAAGCAAGGTCCAACTACCGGTGGGCTACCGGTTGAAGCGGTTCATCGCCGCGTCGGCCCCTTCGCGCAGCCAGGCCTCGCAGGCGTCGGCGGCACGCGCCACCATCTCCCCCACCGTCTCTCTCTCCGCCTCCTCGAAGGGGGCGAGGACGAAATCCGGCAGGCCGGGGCCGGGGGGCGGACCGTCGGGGCCGGCGACGCCAAGCCGCAGGCGCGGGATCTGGTCGGTCCGCAGGTTCTCCAGGATCGACTCCAGGCCCCGATGGCCGGCCGGGCTGCCCGACTTGCGCAGCCGCAGGCGGCCGAGCGGCAGGTTCACCTCGTCATAGACCACGAGGATCGCCTCGGGCTCGAAGCCGAACCGCTCGACCAGGCAGCGGGCGGCGTACCCGCTGCGGTTCATGTAGGTCTGCGGCAGAGCCAGCCAGGCGGTCTCCCCGTCCTCCGGGTCCGCGGAGGCGGTGGAATCCGCGGAGCCGGCCGGCCGGGCCACGAAGGAGTTGCACTCCAGGAGGTCGAGCCCGAGGCGCCAACGCCGGGCCAGCTCCTCCACCACCTTGAACCCGACGTTGTGACGCGTCTCCCGGTAGGTCTCGCCGGGGTTGCCCAGTCCCAGAATGAGCTTCGGCATGGCGGGCGAAAGCGAGCCGGGGGCCGCGCTCTACGCCTCCGTCTTGCCCTTCTTGACGACCTCGGGCTCGGCGCGATCCGCCGCGTCGGCGGCCTCCTCGGTGCGGGCGTGGGAGAGCGACACGATCACCCGGTCGGCTTCGTCGGTCAGCGTGACCCCGTTGGGGAGCTTGAGCTGACTGGCCTCGAGGTGATGGCCGACGTGAAGGTCGGTGACGTCGAGGTCGATGTGCGGCGGGATGTCGCCCGGCAGGCACTCGATGTGGACCTCGCGGGTCACGAAGTCGAGGATGCCGCCTTCGGTCTTGACGCCGTAGGCCGTGCCCACCAGCTCGACCGGCACCTGCACGCGGACCTTCTGGTCCATGATCAGGCGCTGGAAGTCGATGTGGATCACGTGCCGGCTCAGCGGGTGGATCTGCAGGTCGCGGATCATGGCGTGGCGCTCCTGGCCGGTGTCGAGCTTGAGCAGGAAGATCTTGCTCTGATCGACGCCATGGCTCCCCTTGAACAGGTCGAGGAAGCTCTTCCGGTTGACCTGGATCGCCACGCTGTCGCGGCCGCCGCCATACACCACCGCAGGGATCTGGCCCTGCGCGCGCAGGCGCCGGTTGGCATTCTTGCCGAACTCGTCGCGCCGTTGAACTTCGATCGTCATCTCGCTCATGGGTTCCTCACTTCTTTGGCTTTAAACGAACAGGGAGCTCACCGAGCTGTTCTCGTGGATGCGGCGGATCGCCTCCCCGAGCAGCGGCGCGACCGTGAGCGGCCGCAGTTTCTTGGAGCGGGCGAGCTTCTCATCGACAGGGGTCGTATTGGTGATCAGCACGGCTTCGATGGGGGAGGCGTCGATACGCTGCAGGGCCGGCCCGGAGAGGATGCCATGGACCCCGGCGGCCAGCACCCGGCGGGCCCCCTTCTTCACCAGCGCCTCGACCGTCTTGGTCAGGGTGCCGGCGGTATCGATGATGTCGTCCACGATCAGGGCGTTGCAGCCGTCCACGTCGCCGATGACGTGCATGACCTCGGCCTCGTTGGGCGCCGTGCGGCGCTTGTCCACGATCGCGAGGCCGACCTCCATCCGCTTGGCGATGGCGCGGGCGCGCTCGACGCCGCCGGCATCCGGGGAGACGATGACCAGGTCGGGGATGTTCAGCTCGCGCACGGCTTCGAGCAGCACCGGCGCGGCGAACAGGTGATCGACCGGCACGTCGAAAAAGCCCTGGATCTGGTCGGCATGGAGGTCCATGGTGAGCACGCGGTCGGCGCCGGCCTTGGAGATCAGGTCGGCGACCAGCTTGGCCGTGATCGGCACGCGCGGCTTGTCCTTCTTGTCCTGGCGGGCATAGCCGTAGTACGGGATGACCGCGGTGACCCGCGAGGCCGACGAACGCTTGAAGCTGTCGAGCATGATCAGCAGCTCCATCAGGTTCTCGTTCACCGGCTCACAGGTGGGCTGGACGACGAAGACGTCGTTGCCGCGCACGTTCTCCTCGATCTGGCAGAAGGTCTCGCCATCCGAGAAGTTGTAGGCCGACACTCGGCCGGCCGTCAGGTTCAGAGACTCACAGATCTCCTGTACCAGGGCCGGGTGCGCGCGTCCACCGAAGATCTTCAATTCGCCGGGCATACTTCCTCACGAGAAAGCGGTAAACAAGATACGAGGCCCAGCCGCGGGGCCGGGCCTCGGGGATCACGGCCGATGTTTTGGAGCTGGCGGAAGCTGGTTGGGGCGGGAGGATTCGAACCTCCGAATGCCAGATCCAAAGTCTGGTGCCTTACCACTTGGCGACGCCCCAGTTTCCTTCCGCGCCTCGGACGGCGCTCCTCACGGGACAGCCGCCACGCTTCCCAGACTCTATCTCGATTCCGTCCTCCGCCCAATCGGCGGACGGGGGCTCAGGTGACCGTCCAGAAGGAGTCGCGGAGATGGATCTCCTCGACTTCTTCCATGGTCTTCTCCGCCGCCGCCGCCATCGGGACCTCATGGCCATACTCGCGGTCGTCCCGGCCCCCCTCGGAACGGGGCGCCAGCACCGCCGGCTGCTCGCCGCGGTCCGCGAGGATCCGCTGGTATTCGCCGAGCACCTTGTCTTCGATCATCCGCCGCGTCTCATTGTTCAGAGGGTGAGCCACATCCTTGAACTCACCGTTCTTCTTCTTCCGGCTGGGCATGCTGATGAAGAGGCCGTCTCTTCCCTGGATGATCTTGATGTCGTTGACCATGAAGCAATGGTCAAAGACGATCGATACGAAAGCCTTGAGCTTCTCCTCCTGAATCGGAAAGACCTTGACCTCTGTGATCTCCATTTGCGTCCTCTCCATCATCACCTGAGCCCGTCGCGGTCGAGCAGAGACCTGGCTGCACCTGTTCCAGATGGCAGCCTGGACGACCATCTGCCATCTCACGGTATCCCCGGGTGAACGGAGTCGCTCTATAGAGTCACCCCGGAGGACCGCACTACTCGAGCGCCGGCATCAATCAGCGCATTATATAACCGAGCAGGCCCCCGGGAGCCGTCACATGACAAATTCTTGACCGGGATCGAACCGACGGATCGTCCCGTCGTCACGGCGGCCACATATCGTAGAGGGCGGGAGAGGGCCTGTCAATGGACCGGGGGCTTCTGGCATCAAAACAACTCCTCCTGGAGCACGGAAGAGTTTTTCTGATGCAGAACATCGTTCTTTCGCATCAGGACAACTCTGCCCGGGGGACCGGCAGGCTTGTTTTGCTGCAAAACAGCCTTCCTTGGCAACCGGGAAGACTTTGCCGGCTGCCGGAAAAGATTCTTCTGCTGCAAATCCACTTGCGCCAGCCCCTGCGCAGAGCTTTTCTGATGCAAATCAACAGCGCCCTGCTGCGGAAGAGCCCTGCCGGGTAACCCGCAAAAGGATTTTTGATGCAAAACAGAGCTTCCGGCCTCCCCACATCTCTTCTCGCCTGCCGGGAGAGGTCTGCCGGGGTCCTCGCGAAGGCTGCCGGGGTCCCCACGAGGGCCGCAGGGGTTCCGGCAAGGGCTTCCGGCGTCCTGGACAGGGTGTCCGCCCTCCCCCACAAAGGTCACGAGGTGCCGGATGGATGAGACGGCATGCCGGCGCGGTCATCCCCGGTCCGGGGTTGGAACCATGGTCTTACACACATCTCGCCTCTGTCGCTCCAGCCAGCGGTAAAGCGGTCCGGACCTCGTTGCCGGAGCCCCGGCAGGGGCGGCATTCATGTAGCCCGGGGTGCCAACCCCGGGAATCCAGCCCACCCCAATCCTCCCGAGCCCCGGGAGGGGCGTCTGTTCAGTGACCTGGGCGCCAGCCCAGGACCAGAGGGGAGCAAACCGGTTTGTTCGTCTCCAGTAAGCCTGGGGCTTGCGCCCACAGGCCGGCTGCTGCCGCCCCTGCCGGGGCTCAGGAAAAATAGCCGGACGATGGTCCCCGGGGTTCGCACCCCGGGCTACTTGAATGCCGCCCCTGCCGGGGCTCCGTCAGCGGAGATCCGGACCGCTTTACCGCTGGCTGGAGCGACAGAGGCGAGATATGTGTAAGACCATGGTTTCAACCCCGGACGGCGGAACTTTCGGGAGATTCCCGGTACTTCGTTTCAAGTCCCGAGACCCTGAGAGAAAGTGGGCCGACTTTGTGACCGGGTCGGCTTGTTTGGCGCAAAGTCTCGGGAACTTGCGGGAAGTTCTCGGTACTTGAGTTCAAGTCCCGAGACCCTGAGAGAAAGTGGGCCGACCTTGTGGCCGGGTCGGCTTCTTTGGCGCGAAGTACCGGGAACTTGCGGGAAGTTCCCGGTACTTCGTTTCAAGTACCGCGAACCCCCTTGCCCCTACCCTGACCGGCCCATAAACTCCGCCGCGTGCTGAGAGCCCTTCGCCCCCTCCCCTTGATCCTCGCCATTCTGTCTCTGTCTCTCGCGGCCTGCCGCGCCACGGCTCCAATGAATCCCGCCTCGCCCCGAGAGTGGACGGTGACTCCGGACCTCGAAGTGCGTGAGCTGCGTCCGGGAGTCTGGATCCACACCTCCTGGCAGAAGCTGGCGAACGGCTCCCGGTTCCCTTCGAACGGCCTCATCGTGCGGGAAGGAG
>DATAHG010000676.1:0-1778 GCA_036263295.1 Thermoanaerobaculia bacterium
ATCCTCGGCGTGGTCGCGGCGGCGGTGATCTACAAGCAGCTCCTCTCGGTCTGGCTCTCTACGCTGCTCTACAAGGTGGGTACGACGGATCCCCTCACCTTCGTGGCGGTCGCCGTCGGCCTCGCCCTGGTGGCGCTGGTCGCGGCCTACCTCCCGGGGCGGAAGGCGACCCGGGTCAGCCCGATGGTGGCGTTGCGGGCGGAGTAGAAGCTCACCTCTCACCCCCGTGCCTCGCGGTCAGGGGGAGCCCTCTTACCTCGAAGCGGAGGAGGTGGGCGCCTTCCCCTGGCGAGGCAGGCCGCGGAAGCTTGCCCGGCGGCCGGGCAAGCTTAGAATTTCCGCTCCAACCTTGCCGCAGTTTTCAGAAGGTTGCCGCGCCGTTTAGAAGCTTGCCGCGGTTTTCAGAAGGTTACCGCGCCGTTTAGAAGCTTGCCGCGGTTTTCAGAAGGTTGCCGCGCCGTTTATAAGCTTGCCGCGGTTTTCAGAAGGTTACCGCGCCGTTTATAAGCTTGCCGTGGTTTTCAGAAGGTTGCCGCGCCATTCAGAACCTTACCCGGCGATCGGGCATCGGTCTCTTCCCGACCCTCCCCCGCTGGCGCGGGAGAGGGAAGAGTCCTTCCTCAGGCCGGCGGGCAGAAGTGGTTGGTGCAGGCGATGCGGTGGCCCGCCTCGTCGCAGATGCAACTGACGCAGCACTGCGAGCCGTCCGCGTAGGTCGTGCAGATCGGACAGGAATGAGTCGTCCCGCCCGCGTTGGCGCGGGGGGCGGCGAGGGCTCCGGTCAGGACGGTGACGGACAGGGCCAGCAGAAGCATCTTTTTGCGCATGGGATCTCCTTGAGAGGGGAGCCAGAGAATTTCTGGCATCCCTCTATAAGAGTGCCCGCCGGCCTTCTGGTGAGACCCTCTTCTCAGGACTGCAGCGCTTCCAGCCGGGCCCGCGCCTCTTCGTCGGAGAGGCCGTCGAGCTCGTCGAGCAGGCTGGCGAGGTCGTCCTCCGGGCCGGCGCTGCCCAGCCGCTCGTCGATCCGGGCGGAGAGGGCGGCGGCCGACGGATTCCGGAACAGCTCGCGGAGGGTGATCTCGACCCCGAACGCCTGCTGCACCCGGGCCAGGGCCTGGGTGGCGAGGAGCGAGTGTCCGCCGAGGTCGAAGAAGCCGTCCTCGACGCTCACCTGGTCGAGGGCCAGGACCTCCCTCCAGATCTCGACCACGATCTCCTCGGTCGGAGTGCGCGGCGGGGCGATCGCGCCGGTGCCCTCCCGGCGGGCGCGGTCTGGCGCCGGCAGGCCTCGCCGGTCGAGCTTGCCGGTCGGCGTGAGCGGCAGGGCATCGAGGAAGACGAAGGCGGCCGGGACCATGTAGTCCGGCAGCCGGCCGGCCAGGAAGCCGCGCAGCTCCCCCGGATCGGTCGGGGTCTCGGGCCGCTGGACGACATAGGCCGCCAGGAACGGCGAGCCGGAGGCGTCGTGGCGGTCGATCACGGCGCACTCGCGGACCGCCGGATGGGCCGCGAGCGCCGCCTGGATCTCCCCCAGCTCGATGCGGAAGCCGCGGATCTTCACCTGGTGGTCGATGCGCCCCAGGTATTCCAATTCGCCACCCGGGAGGAAACGCCCGAGGTCGCCCGAACGGTAGAGCCGGGCCCCCGGCCGTCCGCTCCAGGGATCGGGGAGGAAGCGCTCCGCCGTCAGGTCCGGACGGCCGAGATAGCCGCGGGCGAGCCCGGCGCCGCCGACGATGAGCTCGCCCGGCACCCCCACGGGGGCGGTCCGCAGC
>DATAHG010000677.1:0-2039 GCA_036263295.1 Thermoanaerobaculia bacterium
GTTCACCGGCGAATCCGGGGACCGCATCTACCGCACCGGCGACCTCGGCCGCTACCTGCCGGACGGCGACGTCGAGGCGGCCGGCCGGGCCGATCAGCAGGTGAAGATCCGCGGCTTCCGGGTGGAGCCCGGCGAGGTCGAGGCCGAGCTGGTGCGGGCGCCGGGAGTCAAGGAGGCGGTGGTGGTGGCCCGCGGCCTCAAGGGGGAGGCTGCCGGCGGCGAGCGCCAGCTCGTGGCCTACGTCGTCCTCGACCGCGAGAACCCGGCCGGCATCCCGGAGCTGCGCGAGCGGCTGCGCGAGAGCCTGCCGGCCTACATGGTGCCGACCGCCTGGGTCGCCCTGGAGCGCCTGCCGGTCAATCCCAACGGCAAGGTGGACCGCCTCGCCCTGCCGCTGCCCGGGCAGGAGAACCTCGGCAACGCCGGGATGGGCTCGGTGCCGCCGCGCGACGAGCTGGAGCTGCGCCTCGCCCGCCTTTGGGAGGAGGTGCTGGGGACCCCGACGGTCGGGGTGACCGACGACTTCTTCGACCTCGGCGGCCACTCGCTGCTGGCCGTCCGCCTGATGGCCCGCATCGAGGCCGAGCTGGGACGGACGCTGCCGCTCGCCGCGCTGTTCCAGAGCGGCACGGTGGAGGGGCTGGCGGCGGTGCTGCGGCGCGGGACCGAAGACGCCCCCGAGTCGCCGCTGGTGACGCTCCAGGCGGGCGATCCATCCGGGATCCAGCGGCTGCCGCTGTTCCTGGTGCATCCGGTCGGCGGCCAGGTGATCTCCTACCTGGAGCTCGCCCGCCTGCTCGGTCGGGACCAGCCGGTCTACGGCCTGCAGGACGTGGCCCCGGCGGACGCGCCGCGCAGTCTCGCCGGCCTCGCGGCGGGTTATCTCCAGCAGGTCCGGGCCGTGCAGCCGGAAGGACCGTACTGGCTGGCCGGCTGGTCGTTCGGCGGGCGCGTCGCCTTCGAGATGGCGCGCCAGCTCGAGGCCGCCGGCCAGGAGGTCGCCTTCCTCGGGATGATCGACACCGGCCTGGTCGAGCCCCCGGCCCGCCCGGAGGGGGAGGACGACGCCGCCCTGCTCCAGGAGGTGCTGGTCGGCATGACCCTCGATGTCGAGGCGCTGCGGCGCTCTGGCGATCCGGTCGCCGCCCTGGTCGAGGAGGGGAAGCGCACCGGCGCCCTGCCGCTCGACTACTCGCCGGCCGCGGCGCGGCGGCTGCTGGAGGTCCTCAAGGCTCACCTGGCCCTGGCGCGGACCAACCGGCCGCGGCCCTACCCGGGCCGCCTGACGTTCTTCTCGGCGCAGGAGCCCGGGCCGGGGCAGACCCTCGATCCGGATCCCACCCACGGCTGGGGGGCGCTCGCCGGCTCGGTCGAGGTGGTGCCGATCCCGGGCAACCATGTCACCCTGATCCGGGAGGCCGCGAACGTGCGCGTCCTGGCGGCCCGCCTGGTTGCGGCGATGGCCGCGCAAGAGGTGGCGGCGGGCTGACAGGCTGTCATTTGCATCAAACCAGCTTCTCCTGGAGCCGGGCAGAGCTTTTCTGTTGCAGAACATCGTTTGCTCGCAGCAGGACAACTCTGCCCGGATGCCCGGCCGGCTTGTTCTGCTGCAAACAACCCTCTCTGAGCAACCGGGAAGACCTCGCCGGCTGCCGGGAAAGGTTTTCCTGCTACCCGTCAGCCTTCGCCGGCCCCTGGGCAAGACTGTTCTGATCCCAATCATCACCATCCTGCTGCCGGCGAACGTTGACGAGTCATCCGCGAAAGGTTTTGTGGTGCAAAACAAGGGTTCCTGGTCCTCCGCATCCCTTGCCGGGTCTCCGAAACGGGCTGCCGGGGTCCCCGCGAGGACCGCCGAGGTCCCGGCCAGGAGAGGCCGAAGGGATGTCCGCCTTTCCCCTCCCCCCGCACCTTGCTTTCTGGAAGACGACGATAGGAGCCGAACCCCGCGATGAGCGAACCGATGGACCCACTCGACCAGATCGCCGTGATCGGGATGGCCAGCCGCCTCCCCGGCGCCGCCGATCCCGACGAGCTGT
>DATAHG010000678.1:0-1584 GCA_036263295.1 Thermoanaerobaculia bacterium
TTGCCGAATGTCCCGGCCAGGGTGCCGGAGACGGCGAAGGAGCCGCTCTGGCCTTGCAGGCCGGCCGTGTTGCTCGTCGTGCTCCACCGCCAGGTGCCGACCTCGTCGGCGAAGATCCGGATCTTGAAGACATTCCCCACCGCGCCGCTGGCGCCGTCCCCGTCGAAAAAGCCATCGACGGTGTAGGCGCGGCCGCTGGGCGCGGTCACCCGGGCCTGGAGATCGACCGAGGTGAAGGGGTTGGGAGTCCCCGAGTTTCCGTTGAACGAGGAGGCGGAGCGAAGGACGATCTCGGCGGTGTCGAAACGGGGAACCGCGGCGGCGGGAGAAGCGCCCACCAACGGGAAGATCGCGGCCAGCCCGGCCAGCACCAGAGATCGCACAAAGAACAGTTTCGCCATGGCGTCGTACCTCGACAAAAGGCGCACGTGGCGCGGGTTCGTGGAGAGCCCGATCCTGCGGACTTCAACTCGACTGCGGGGCGCACCCTACCATCCCCACCTACTTTTATGCAAGAGGTGCTATGAATTTGGGGAAAAGCCGGGAGAAACGTACAAATCCAGAGTAGAAGAACCTCCCTTTTCGCCGTCAGCCCCGCAGCGCGGCGGTATCGCCGACGCTCTGCAGCTTGCCGGCCGGATTGCGATAGACCTTCTTCCGGCCGGTCTCGGTATCGGTCACGGTGAGGGTGTAGGCCTCCGAGCTGAAGGCGCCGTAGAAGACCCAGAAAAAGTGATTGATTACGCGGCCGTCGACGACCTTGAGCACCACCTCGGGGGCGCCGGCGGCGGTGAACCAGAAGTAGCCCGCGGCGCCTCCCAGGGAGACGGCCGTGGCGGTCTGGTCCTTGCCGGTGCGGGGGTTGCGCCAGGTCATCTCGGCGCGGATCCGGCCGCCGGCCAGGCAGAGCTGGCCCGGCCCCACGGCGCAGGCCGGGGCGGAGGCGAAGATCGGGTCTTCGGCGTCCTCGGCATCCTCCTCGGTGGCGACCTGGGCCACCGACGAGGCGGCGGGGAACGACTTGGCGTCCGTCAGGCTGACGAGCGATCCGGCGGGGTTCGAGTAGGCCCTGGACCGGCCGGTCACGGTATCGAAGACCGTCACGGCCGCCTCGACCGTGGAGAGGCTGGCTACCGAGACCGCGAAGCCGCCGGCCGCCGGCAGGATGCGGACCGCGAGGTCCACGCCGGCCGGATCGGCCATCCAGAAGTAGCCGGCCGCGTTGGAGATCGCAACGGCCCGGCCGGGGGAGCGCGCGCCGGTGGCGGCGTCCTTCCAACGCACCTCGACGCGGAAGCGCCCGCCCTGCAGGCAGAGCACCGGCCCCGCCGTGCAGGGCGCCACCGCCACCCGGGCGGAGCTGGCGGCCTGGCCGTCCACCACCAGTGGGAAGTCGCCGGGGCTTACCAGTTGGAGGCCGGCCCGTTCGGCGAGGGGCTGGCCGGCGAGGGTGGCGGCGAACCCCGACCAGGCGAAGCCGAGCCGGGCGCGGGCCGCCGCCCCCGGCGCCCCGGCCGTGAAGGTCGAGGGGGCGGCCAGCACCGACCCCACCGACGGCGGGCTGAACAGGCGCTCGTTGGGAAT
>DATAHG010000679.1:0-1915 GCA_036263295.1 Thermoanaerobaculia bacterium
CAAAGGGCCGGGAAACCGGCCAGGTCAGGGAGACCGGCCCAAGGGGCCGGGAGATTCAAGCCCAGGGCTTCGGCCGCAGGCCGATGCCCTGGGTAATGGAGGCGTTGAATCCTGCGGCCTGAATGGCCGCGAGAGAGGGCGGGCGAAGCTGGTTGCCGGATGTTCTCGCGGCCCGTCAGGCCGCGGGGGTTTCCTTCCTCTTCAAGCCCTGGGCTTGAATCTCCCGGCCCCTTGGGCCGGTCTCCCTGACCTGGCCGGTTTCCCGGCCCTTTGGGTCGGTCTCCCGCCCGGCCGATTCCCTTGGGCCGGCCTCCCGCTTCTCTACCCCGCCGGCACCAGCTTCAGGGTGTGTTGGGCCGGACCCGGCAGGAACGGGGTCGGCTCTCCCTTCATCCACGCCTCGTGCCCCTTCTGGTAGTAGGGCGACATCGGGTGCCCGCTCTGGCCGACCGGCATATGGAAGTAGCCCTTCTCTTCCTCTCCCGGCGATACCGCCAGGCGCTCCGAGGCGCCGAAGAAGACGCCCTGGACCCGCGGCATGTTCTCGTCGCCGGGGAGCTGGTGCGGCGGCACGTCCAGGAAACGCGCCAGGAACGGCACCGCCTGGCTCAGCGGATGCTGGATGACGGAGGTGTTGCGCGCGCCCCAGGGCACATCCAAAGGAGTGCCCTGTTTCTGGTAGAAGTCGAGCGAGGAATCGATGCTCGCCAGGATCGCCTCGTCCCAGCTCTTGTAGCGCGGGTCGAGCAGGTGGGCCGGGCGCTCGTTGACCAGCTTCCAGATCTGCCCCTGGAGCTGGATGGACGGGAAGCACAGCTCGGCATCGGCCGCCTGGCAGGGCCCGACGAGCGACGCGAAGATCTGGTCGGAGAGGGTCTGCTTGAAGAAGCGGACCACCCGGTAGGCCGCCGAATCGACCGAGGCGCGGCCGGTCCAGGTCGTCTCGACGATCTTCTTGAGCTCGGCGCGCCGGGGGTGGTCCTTCACCGCCTCCGGGGTCAGGGTGCGCAGCAGCAGGTCGCGCCAGGGGGACAGGAAGAGGGCGCGGTCGTCGAGCTGGATCTTCAGCATGTCGGCCGGGGTGGCCTTCTCGACTCCCATCAGGTCGTCGCGGATCTGCCGCGATCGTGCCCCGAAGGCATAGCCGCCGTCGCCCAGTTTGGCCAGCGCGTCGCCGTCCACCACCCGGGAGTTGGCGGTCCAGACGCGGCCGGCGGCGGGATCCACCACCTGCGGGACCTCCTCGGGGGCGAGCCAGCCGTCCCAGCGCCGCGAGCCGTCCGCCCAGGAGGTCGGCCGCCGGCCGTCGAAGCCGACGCGGCGCGGCACCTGGCCGACCACCGTCCAGCCGATCCGGCCGGAGGCGTCCGCCACCACGAAGTTCTGGGCCGGGATGCCGCTCCGGTGAGCGACCGCCAGGGCCTCGTCGAGGTTGCCGGCCATCTCCAGCTCCTGGATTCGCAGGTTCACCGCCTGCGGATCGTGCGCTGTCCAGGCCATGGCCAGCCGGCGTCCCTTCGTGTCCTTGCGGATCACCGGGCCCCAGATGGTCTGCTCGACCTCTTCGGTGGCGTCCTGTCCGCCCTTGACGTGGATCGTCTCGGTGAAGCGCTCCAGCTTTTTCGGCCCCGCCGGGGTGAGATAGCTGCCCGGGTCGTTGGGAGCCGGATCCAGGACGATCAGGTCGCTCCAGTCGCCGTAGCTGTTGGTGAAGCCCCAGGCAACCTGCCCGTTGCTCCCCACGGTGACCAGCGGCGCGCCCGGGAGGGTGACACCGGTCACCCGGCGGGTGCCCCCCTGGCCGTCCGGCCAGAGCAGGGACGCCCGGTACCAGGTGTTGGGGACGCGGATGCCGAGGTGCATGTCGTTCGCCAGCAGGCCGCGGCCGTTCGCCGTGTGGCTGCCGGCCACCGCC
>DATAHG010000680.1:0-7710 GCA_036263295.1 Thermoanaerobaculia bacterium
GCGCTCCTGGCCCTCGCCCAGGGCGATCCGAAGGAGCTGCCCGGGGCCGAGCAAGCCTTCCGCAAGGCCATGGAGCTCGGCTCCGGCAATGTGACCCGGTTCAATCTCGGATACACGCTGCTCAAGCAGAGCCGTGATGCCGAGGGAGTCGCGGTTCTCAAGGAGTACCTTCAGACCGACCCCGCGGCGGCCAGCGCCGAGGAAGCCAAGGACCTCATCGCCAACCCTCTGCGAGCCCGCAAGCGGCTCGCCCACGATTTCGAGGTCGTCACCCTGGCTGGCGGCTATCTGACCTCCGAGGAGCTGCGCGGCAAGGTCGTGCTCCTCGACTTCTGGGGGACCTGGTGCCCGCCCTGCCGCGCCGCCGTCCCCGACCTCCGCCTCATGAGCCTGCGCATGGAAAAAGACCCCTTCGTGCTGATCAGCGTCAGCAACGACTCGGACGAGGAGGTCCTGCGCAAGTTCGTGGCCGAGAACAAGATGACCTGGCCCCAGGTCTGGGACGAGAAGCGGGAGATGGTCGGCAAATGGAAGATCCACAACTTCCCGAGCTATCTCCTGATCAGCCACGAAGGGGAGATCCTCTATACCGCCAAGGGCTGGGGCCCGGGGATCGAGCGTGAGCTCAACCTCAAGATCCTGGAAGCCATCCGGGACGCGAAGAAGGCTCAGAAGGCGGGGTAAAGGGACGGGGCGGGCGCGCCAGCGCCCGCCTTCCTACAACCTCAACCGCTTCCTCCCTGCCGCGCCGCTTCGAACTCGCGGTCGAAGCCCGGCAGGATGGCCTTGATGAAGGCGTTCGAGACCAGGCGGACGGCCACCTCCCAATAGCTGGTGTTGGGATCGTCGAGTGAGCCGGAGAGGTCCACGACGGTGGCCACCTCTTTGCGCGGCTTGTTCTTGAGAAGGTGAGAGAGCCCGCCCACGACTTTCTCATAGAGCTTCTTGAGGACCGGCTTCTTCTTGTCCTGCTTCGGGTCGTAGACCTTGACGTTCTTGATCAGCGGCTTGACGTAGCCGGTGATCCGGTGGTTCTTCACCTTGACCTCGGAGTAGATCGAGAAGGTCCCCTGGGCGACGTCGAGCTTGCCGTAGGCGCGCAGGAGATCGTTCATCGAAGGCAGGGAGGCGCCTTCGACCGACACGTTCAGGTCGAAATCGGGGCCGTTGTTGTCCTCGCGGAAGGTCGCGCTGGCGTGGGCTGTGCCGCTCCCCATGAATTTGCCGGTGAGGCGCGCCTTCGCCGGACCCTCGCGGAATCCGTTCGACAGGTTGGTGACGGTCAGATCCGTGCCGCTCACAAAGACCCGGTAGGGGTGGTCGGCCGAGCGGTCCACCAGGCCGAGGTTGCTGTCCGCCAGGCGCACCTGGTCGATCCGGACCAGCATGGCCGGCGTGTCGTCCTTCGCCACCTCGGCGGCTTCGGCGGCGCGCTCCTTCTCCGCCGCCGCGGTGGCCGCGGTATGGATGTAGTCGAGGCGCAGCTCGTGGATCGTCAGATCGACGATATGGGCTTCCCGGTGCTTCGGGCCGTATTCGAACTCGCCGTTCGAGTCGAGGGCGCCGCCGTCGAGATCCAGGTTGGCCCGGGAGCTGAACACCCCGAGCCGCTCGAGAGGCACCTTCTCCAACTGATACAGAGCATGAATACCGGGATAGGGCTTGGACAGGAAGTCGGCGTGCCCTTCGAGCACGGCGTGGCCGCTTCCGAACAGCACCCCCTCGGTGCGGACCGGCGAGGGGTAGACGTCCGGCGCCGAGCGGATGTTGCGGATGTTTTCGGCGCTCAGGTTCCAGTGGGTGACCTCGAAGGGGCGCTTCGGGTCCTGATCCACGTAGACGATCGAGCCTTCTTTCACCTGGATCAGGTTGAATTTCAACGGGTAGATGGACTGCAGGGCGTCCTGCCATCCGCGGTCCTCGACGTCCACCTGGTCGCGGTTCTCCTCCTGGAGCTGCCGGAGGTCGATGTGGACGCTCGGCCGGTCGAAGACCGCGTTGGCGACCAGATGGAGCCGCAGCAGCTCCTTCCATTCGACGCTCGCCTGGAGACTGGGGATGGCCGCCACCGGCGGCTCCGGGTGGGCCTGCTGGCGGATCACCGCGTCGCGCAGGGTGAGCGACAGCCCGAACGGGTTCAGGTGCGCCCCCCCGAGGGAGACGGTATAGCCTTGGAGCCGCTGGTTGATCTTGGCTTCGAGGGTGCGGCGGAGGTAGGCGTCGAAGTGCTGGGCGACGAGGGCGACGATCAGGAGCAGCGCCGCGACCAGCACCCAGACGATGAGTCTCTTTTCGGGGACGGTATGCCGGGGGTGCCCCGGGGGCGCCTCCCGCGGCGGGACGGGTCTTTCAGCTCTTTGCGGTCCGGACCGGAGCGGCTCTTCCTGGGGAGGTTCCTCGGAGTGATCGTGCTCCAGGAGCCGGACGGGGGATCTTCTTTGCTGCCTCATGACTGACCTCGGCGCCCCTGTCCAGAGGCGCTGTATTGAGGTCTAGCAATGTCTTTGCCAAGTCGGCCTAGCGCAGCAGGAACCCGGGCAGGGTCACGAAGAACAACGCGTAGGCGCAGAGCAGGCTCCGCATCACCCCGCAGAGACGGGAGAGCCGCTCGTCGCCGGTGTGGCGGTCGCGGCCGCTGACCAGGAAGCGCAACAGGGCGATCTCGGACTGGAAGCCCGGACCGGCGGAGGCCAGGGCGGGGCGCCCCAGCGTCTCGTAGAGCATTGGGTGGCGGCGGCTGAGACCTCGGCAGACCTGCTCGGCCAGGAAAAGCCAGAGCAGGACGGAAGACCCATAAACGGCGATGAGAACCGGCCAGACTTCCAACCTCTCCCCCTCTCGGCCCGTACGAGCGCCCCTGATGTCTTGTTAAAAAAGCGAAGAGTGGTTGAGATGCTACCCGGCCGCGCGGGTTGCGTCAAGCCGGACGCTTCTCGGGGTATGCTTCCGTCTTCAAAGATCCAGACGAGGATTCCAGTCCATGAAAATCCCAGCTCTCATCTTGAAGCAGATGTACACGTCCGGCAGCCTCCAGAACGTCGAGAACGGGGTCCGCTTCAGTCTGAAGAACCGGCTGAGCAACGCCGCCGTGACCCGGATCGCGGAGGTCAAGATCGACGGCCAGACCGTGCCGCTCGAGCGGCTCTCCCTGGATCTGGACGGCAAGTCGGTCACCGCCGCCCAGATCTCGCCGCACAACGCCATCTCGTTCCCCCTGGCCCAGGTCGTCCAGATCCGGGCCGACGTCGAGCCTCTGGAGAAGGGGCAGCACGAGATCGCCCTGGCCTTCGAAACCACCCCGTTCGGCGCCCTCTCCTTCAAGGTCAAGGACGCCATCGCGGAGAAGGTGAAGCGCACGAGCGTGCCTTACGACAAGGACAACAACTTCTCGCCGGAGATCATCCAGGCGCGCCAGAAGTTCATCGAAGAGGCGACCGGCGTCACGCTGCAGCACATCAACAAATATTCGTTCGATCCGGGGATCACCGCCGGCAACGTCGAGAGCTTCACCGGCGTCGCCCAGATCCCGATCGGTTTCGCCGGCCCGGTCAAGATCAACGGTGAGCACGCCCAAGGCGAGTTCCTGATCCCCCTCGCCACTACCGAGGGCACCCTCGTCGCCTCCTATAACCGCGGCATGAAGGTGCTGAATCTTTCGGGCGGCGTGACCTGCACGGTGGTCGGTGACAGCATGCAGCGCGCCCCCGTGTTCGTGTTCGAAAATGCCCGCGATGCCCGCGATTTCGTGCGTTGGGTCAACGAGCACACTCCCGAGATCCGCGAGGAGGCCGAGGCCACCTCCAGCGTGGCGAAGCTGGTTTATATCGACAGCTATCTTTCGAACAAGCTGGCCTTCCTGCGGTTCAATTACACCACCGGCGACGCCGCCGGCCAGAACATGGTGGGGCGCGCCACGTTCGCCGCCTGCAGTTGGATCCTCGAGAACTTCCCGAAGATCCGCCATTTCTATCTGGAGTCCAACTTCGCGACGGACAAGAAGGCCTCGCAGATCAACATCATGCGGACGCGCGGCAAGCGCGTCACTGCCGAGGCGACGATCCCACGCGACGTGCTGATCCAGAACATGCGGGTGGACCCCGAGACCCTGGCCTATCACGCCAACATCGCGAACGTCGGGGCTTTCCTCTCGGGCGCCAACAACAACGGTTGCCACTCCCCCAACGGCATCACGGCGATGTTCATCGCCACCGGCCAGGATGTGGCGAACGTCTCGGAATCCTCGGCCGGCGTGGTCTACACCGAGGTCACGCGCGACGGCGACCTTTATATTTCGATCACCATTCCGTCCCTGATTGTGGCGACCCACGGCGGCGGTACGGGCCTCGCCACTCAGCGCGAGTGCTTGGAAATCCTCGGCTGCGTCGGCAAGGGGAAGGTCCACAAGCTCGCCGAGATCGTGGCCGGGGTGGTGCTGGCCGGCGAGATCTCGCTCGCCGCCGCCATCTCCTCGCTCGACTGGGTGTCGAGCCATGAGCAGTACGGGAGGAACCGGTAAGCGCTTTGCGACCTCCCTCGGGTGTTGCCAGCGTGCCAGAGACGGGGCCTCCGGTGGGTTCTCTGGCGGATCAGGCCGGGCCGGCCGGACCGGAGCCGCCGAACGACGATCTGTTCGGCTTCGAGATCCTGCCGGATACCCCGCCGCACGGGCTTTTCCGGCGTTTCTTCACCATCCAGCGCCACCTGATCGCGCTGTTTTTCGGCTCGATCGTGGCGCATGTCCGCGAGAATCAGAACCTCCGCAAGAAGGTCCGCCGCAAGAGCTTCCGGCTCCTGTTCACGCTGGAATGGATCCTCGCCGGGCTGGTCCGGCCGTTCATGGACAGGTCGCTGGCCGACCGGCCGGTGCCGGTGCAGCTCCGGCGCCGCCTGGAGATCCTGGGGCCGACGTTCATCAAGCTGGGGCAGGTTCTGGCGTTGCGCCAGGACATCCTCCCCGCCTCGGTAACCGAGGAGCTGAAAAACCTTCTCGACCGCCTGCCGGTCGTCCCCTTCCCGCGCTATCTCAAGCTGATCGAAAGAGACCTGGAGCGGCCGGTCGAGACGATGTTCTCGTGGATCGACCCGGTGCCGACCGGCTCGGCTTCGATCGCGCAGATCCACCGCGCCACCACGATCGCAGGGGATTCGGTCATCCTCAAGGTGGTCAAGCCGGGCATCCGCGAAACGCTCACGCGCGACGCGATCCTGATCCGGCTCCTCGGCCGCATCCTCCAGATTTTTCTGGCGCGCTACCAGCCGCGGCGGGTCCTCGCCGAGTTCGTGGAGTACACGCGGCGGGAGGTCGATCTCTACCGCGAGGCGGACAACGCCGAGACCTTCGCCGCCAACTTCCACGATTTGCCCGGCGTGGTCTTCCCGCGGATCTATCGGGAGTACAGCGCCGGCCGCGTGCTCTGCATGGAGTTCCTGAAGGGCTACAAGCCGGGCGCGCCCGAGTCCGACAACCTGACCGACGAGGAGCGCGACCACCTGGTGGACCTGGGGGCCGCGAGCATCATCCGCATGCTGTTTCAGGACGGCTTCTTCCATGCCGACCTGCACCCCGGCAACCTTCTCGTCCTGCCGGGGCCGCGCCTGGGGTTCATCGACCTCGGCATGGTCGGCCGTTTCGACGCCGACCTGCGGCGCACGCTGCTCTATTACTACTACTCGCTGGTCATGGGGGACACCGAGAGCGCCGCACGCTATCTCGCCGCCATCGCCCAGCCCGGGCCGGGCGCCGACCCGGTCGGGTTCCGCCGCGAGGTCACCGAGATCCTCATGCGCTGGAGCCACTCCTCGAACCTCAATAGCTTCTCGCTCGCCCAGCTCATCCTGCGCTCGGTCAACCTGGGCGCCACGCACAACCTGTACTTCCCGGTCGAGATGGTCCTGATGGTCAAGGCGCTGGTGACCTTCGAGGGGGTCGGCCAGCTCCTGAAGCCCGGCCTCGACGTGGCGGCGATCTCGCAGGTCCACGCCAACGCCCTCTTCCGGCGGCAGTTCAGCCCGCAGCAGATGTGGAAGCAGGCCCTGCGCAACGGCCCCGACGTGCTCGAGGCCCTGGCCAAGGCGCCGACCCTCATCACCGAGGGGCTGCGCCTGCTGGAGAACAGCACGCGGCGGCCGCAGAACCCCCTCTCCGGCCTGCGCGGCACCCTGTTCGGCGGCTTCTGCATGGTGGCCGGGGCCGTCCTCATCGCCGGCAAGACCTCGCTCTGGCCGATCGCGGTGCTGCTTTTCCTGGTCGGAATCGGCGCGGCTCTCCACCGCGAAAGATGAGAGTGAACTTTTTCCGCTCTTCGGCGCACTCATAGACAGCATCGCGATGTGAGGGTCATGACCGGCGAAGGAGGGTCTTGATGAAGCTTTCGGCCAGCGCTTCCGGCGTCGCTGCGCTGGATCCAGTCGGAGTGAAGATCCGGAGCAGACCGGCGCCGGAGGTCAAGCGAGCCGTGCGGGTCGCCCTCTCGGAAGCGAGCGATGAGCAGCTCATCGAGCACCTGGTTCAGGGGGAGAGCCAGGCCTTCACGGAGATCCTGGGCCGCTACCGGGACAAGGTCTACCAGTTCGCCCGCTGGTCGGTGGACGCCGACGAGCACGAAGCCGAGGACATCACCCAGGAGGTCTTCCTGCAGGTCTTCCGCTCGGCCCGCTCGTACCGCGGCGACTCGAAGTTCCGGACCTGGCTCTATTCGCTGACGCGCAATGTCTGCCGGCAACATGCCGCCCGACGAAAAGTCCGGAGGATGACCACGGCCGATATCTCCTACAATGGGGAGGACTGGCTGCAGGAGATCCCTGACAGCCGGCCCAGTCCGCTGGCGGAGGTGGAGGTCAAGGAGCGCCAGCAGCTCTTGCGGCAGGCGGTCGAACGGCTGGGAGCCATCCACCGTAGCGTCCTCCTGCTGCGCGACTGGGAAGGCCTCCCATACGAGGAGATCGCCGCCGTGCTCGAGATTCCGGTCGGCACCGTCCGCTCCCGGCTTTTTCATGCGCGAGCCGCCCTGGCCCGGGAGCTGGAGTCCTACTTTTCGGATCGAAAACCATGAACTGCACCGAGATCGCGCCCCTTCTCGAGGATCTCCTCGGCGGTGAAATCCCGGAGGAGGCCGAGGGCGCCGTCCGCGCGCACCTCGCCCGCTGCCCCGGCTGCCGCCGCGCATGGGAGTGGATGTGCGTCACCCGCGAGGCGTTCCAGGCCCTGCCGCCGGAACGCCCCCGCGGTGGGTTCGAGCAGCGGCTCGGCGAGCGCCTCGGCATCGAGATCGGTCCCCTGAGCTCGATTGAGCCGCCCCGCCCCGCCGCCTCGGCTGCGCAAGGCTTTCTAGCCAGCTCACTGGCCCTCTGCCGCCGCCAGCCCGGGCTGCAGTGGGCGCTGGCCGCCTCGGTCCTGGCCGCCGCCCTCGGCGGGGGGATCTACCTGAAGGCGCCGCTGCCCGCCGGGATCGAGGTTCCGGTGCCCGTGGCAACGGAGAAGGCCGCTCCGTGGAGCGAGAGCGCGCCGCGGGATCAGGTCACCGTGCCGGCGCCGATCGCCGCGCCGGCACGGCCGGCCCCGGAGCGGCGCGCCGCGCTGTCTCCGGTCGCGATCCGGCCGAAGGCGCGGCCGATCCGGGACTCCGCGCCCCCCTCTCCGCTGGTGCCGCAGCCGGAGAGGCTGACCGAAGCCGACCCGGTCGCGGGTCTCGACGCGACGCCCATGCTCGG
>DATAHG010000681.1:0-1824 GCA_036263295.1 Thermoanaerobaculia bacterium
GGCGATCGTGGTAAGCGGTGAGGAAGCGGCACAGATCGACCGCCTGCGGTATGTCCTCAGCCAGGGAGTCAAAGAAGCCCTGGTGGAAAAAGTCCGGGATTGGCCTGGGGTGCATAGTGGGCGTGCCCACCTGGACGGGGAGGGGCTGAAGGGCTACTGGTTCGACCGCACCAAGGAAAGCGCTGCCCGGAGGAGGGGAGAGGCGCCGGACCGGCTCGCCTACGCGAGCGAAGAGGAGGTGGTGTTCTCGCCTTTACCCTGCTGGAGCGACCGCAGCGACGATTGGGTCCGAGAGCGCGTGCGCGAACTGGTAAAGGACATCGAAAGGGAGGCGGCGGTCGAGCGCGAAAGAAAGAGGATCACGCCGCTCGGGGCCAAGGCGATCCTGACTCAGCATCCCCACAGCAAGCCGAAGAAGACCAAGCGGTCGGCCGCGCCTCGGTTTCATGCGGCCACGAAAGCCGCCCGGAACGGCTTGAGGGAGGCCTACAACCTGTTTGTGCTCGCGTTTCGGGAGGCTGCGGAGAAGCTGAGCCGAGGAGACCGGGCAGCCCGTTTCCCGGTGGGCTCGTTTCCTCCGGCCTTGCCGTTCGTCATGCCGTGGGCGTAGGCAAGGCCTGTACGAGCTGACAAGAGCCCGAGCTTCTTCGATTTTCTGAAGGAAAGATGCCTCGAAGGATTGGGGAGAAGCGCCGGTGGCCAGGCCGCCCGGCGCCTCCGGCCGGAGATCAGTTGCCGGTCAGTCGCAGGGAGCGCAGTCCGAGAACCACTTATTGAGACCGCCGGCCACCTGCTTCAGATCCGCCACAGTTTCCTTGTTGAGGGAGAGCTTTTTCGGTTCAGTCTTCTTCACCATTCTTCTCCTTTGGATCGGGAGGCCCGGGTACCGGAGCCTCTCTCGTAGAGTGCTCCGCCGCGGGCGGATCGGGACGGCGGCCGTGCCTCTCCTGCTTTCCTGCACTGGTTAAAGTTGGCTTGCACCCTTTCGGGTCCTTTCGGGCTCGCCACGAAAGCGGTCCGCAACGTAGCTCCTTGAACGACGCACTGAGGTGAAGGTGGCGGCTGATGGATCCCATCGGCAGGTAGGACGGGAAAGGTGTGCGCGGTCGAGGAGCGCTGGGCGTCTGGGACAGGAGAAGAGGAGACGGAGTGGCCGGCTCGGGATTCTTGGAGGAGGCGGGGGAGGGGCCCCCAGAGATCAGGAGGCCTTTGGGGGATCATCGCATCGTGGTGGCGGAGGACTGAGGAGCACGGTTGAGGACCGGAGCCGTCTGTGAGAAGCTGCGGTTCTCTTAAAAGGAGGTGTGCATATGAGGAAGCTTCTGCGTTTTGCCGCCGTCGCCGGTGTCTTCGGACTCTCGCTGTGGGGCACCTCGGCCCAGGCCGCCCGCCCCGCCTGCGAGACCCTGGTCAACCACTTCTGCACCAGCGGTTCGGTGCTGTGCACCTGGAGCGATGGGGAGCCCGGCACCTGCACGTGCCGAACCGGAAAGTGGATCTGCTGGTGAAGCACCCGGGCCGCCGGGGCGCAGCTCATCGCGCCCCCGGACGACTCGGCTGGGCTGGACGACTCGGCTGGCACTCGGCGTCGACGTTGAGAGGAGAAGAGCGATGAAGAAGAGCCTGAAGAAGCTCACGTTACACCGTGAGACCCTGCACACCCTGACCCTTCGCCGCGCCCTGGGCGGCGTGGACGACGGGATTTTCTACACCGGTTGCGGCTCGGAGTGCTCGGCTTGCGGCCGGGTCTGCGAGCCCGCCGCGCCGATTGAGGAGGTTGAGCAGCCGGTCCTGACCTGTTGACCGAGTAGAACTACCCCGGGT
>DATAHG010000682.1:0-4933 GCA_036263295.1 Thermoanaerobaculia bacterium
TTGTGATGCAAAACAAAGCTTCCGGCCTTCCCGCATCCCTTCTTGTGTGCTGAGAGAAGGCTGCCGGGCTCCCCACGAAGGCTGCCGGGGCTCCGGCAAGGGCTTCCGGCATCCTGGACAGGGTGTCTGCCCTCTCCGACAAAGGTCACGAGGTGGCGGATGGATGAGCCGGCATGCCGGCGCGATCCTTCTCCTTCCGCAAACCCCCTCTCCGACCCTCGCCCGCTTCGCGGGAGAGGGAGATGCCGGCGCTCCCAGCCGCGGCATACCCCTGCGCAGAGTATCCTTGTAGCATTCTAGGAGGCACCCCTTTGCGCAATGCCCTGCTCGCTCTGCTCACGCTACTGGTAACCGCACTGTGCTCCCCGGCCTCGGCCGCCCCCCATCTCGTCAAGGATCTCTTCGGAGGCAAGGAGCCGGTCTCGAACCAGTTCCTGGTCAGCTTCCTGGATCCCCGCTCGGTCTTCCAGGGGGTGGAGTACGTCACCGCCTCCGATCCGGCGCACGGCGCGGAGCTCTGGCGCACCGACGGGACCGCGGCCGGCACCTACCGGCTCACCGACATCTGCCCGGGGGCCTGCGACTCGACGGGCAGCTCCTTCGTCCGGGCGTTCCGCGGCGGGCTCTATTTCTTCGCCAATGACGGGGTCTCCGGCAACGAGCTGTGGCGCAGCAGCGGCGTGCCGGGCAGTGAGCGGCGGGTGCGCGACCTCTGTCCCGGCCCCTGCTCGGTGCAGGGGGATCCGTCCAGCCTGATCCCCACCCCGGCCGGCCTGCTGTTCGCGACCAGCGAAAACAACCGGCTGCGGCTCTGGCGCACCAACGGCTCGCGGCGGGGCACGGTGCCGGTCGCCGACCTCTGTCCGGACACCTCGTGCTCGTCCTACTTCTTCGCCGCGGTGCCGGACCACGCCCTCTTCCTGCTCAACCGGTCCGACCCGGCGGGCGGGCCGGGGGAGACCAACGTGCTCTGGACGAGCGACGGCACCGCGGCGGGGACTCACCCGCTGGGTACGGCCCTGGGGACGCCGCTGCCGCGCGTGGCCTATGGCGTGTTCTCGACCGGCGACACCGCGCTGTTCTGGACCGAGGACACGCTCTGGAGGACGGACGGCACCGACGCCGGCACGTTCCCGCTGGCCTCCCTGCCGCCGCCCAAGGAGGCCCCGCTGGGAGGCTGGGTCGCCCTGGGGAACGGCGAGCTGGTCGCCGCCCTCGGCGACGGCCGGATGGTGCGGTCGGACGGCACTGTCGCAGGGACGACCGTGCTCTCCGGGGTGCCAGTCATCACCGACGTCTATGGAGCGGTGGTGATCGAGGACGCGGTCCTGGTCTGGACCGGCCGGGCAGGGCTGTGGCGCGTCCGGCTGGCGGACGGCGCGGCCGAGAAGATCCTCCAGCTCGACGCCGATACGTTCCAGTCGGTCGAGCAGCTCGTCTCCCTCGGGGAGGGGCGCGCCGTTTTCACGGTGCTGCTCGGGGGCTCCGGCAACCATGAGCTCTGGACCACCGACGGCACGGCGGCGGGGACCCGCCGGATCGAAGGCGTGAGCGGCGGTATCGTCAGCCTGATCGCGCTCGGAGACCAGGCCCTGTTCACGATCGGCAACGAGTCCATCCCGAACCGCGAGATCTGGCGGACCGACGGCACCGCCGCCGGCACTGTGCGGGTGCGGGATTTCGGCGACCTGCCGGCCTCGTCCGGCCCGATTGAGCAGGCCGAGCTCGGCGGCGCCCTGATCTTCTCGGCCCGCACCGCCGAGCACAAGGTCCCGCTGTTCCGCTCCGACGGCACCGCGGCTGGCACGCAGAAGCTGAGCGATCGCGCCACCTGGGGCCTGCGCTTCACGCGGCTCGGGAACCGCCTGTTCTTCTTCTCGATCCGGCAGGAGCTGGTCCCCGGCACGGAGTTCTGGCATAACGTCGCGAACGGCCTCTGGTCGACCGACGGCACCCGGCCGGGCACGGTCCAGACCTCTTTCAAGATGCTGGACTTCCGGCCGAGCGGCGTGCTCGGGAGGACCCTCCTCTTCGGCGGTGCCGACGCCCCGCCGGGCGCCTTCGGCCAGCCGGACATCGAGCTGTTCCGCACCGACGGCGGCAACGCCAGCCTGGTCCGCGACATCAACGTCTACCAGTACGACACCAGCTTCCACCACATCTGCGCCTACGCCCCCTCGTTCCCGGGTCCGGGGGTCGCGGTCCGCAACCGCCTGGTGTTCGCCGCCGACGACGGCATCCACGGCCGCGAGCTGTGGACGAGCGACGGCACGCGGGGCGGTACCCGGCTGCTGGCCGACATCAATCCCTCGCGCCTCCCCCAGCCGCCGGCGCCCGATTGCGACGACCGCCACGATACCGGCGTCCCCTCCGACCCCCAGGAGCTGGTCGCCCTGCGCGGCGGCGTGGCCTTCACGGCCGACGACGGCGTCCACGGCCGCGAGATCTGGTGGACCGACGGCACCGCCGACGGCACCCGGCTGGTCCGCGACCTGCTCCCCGCCGAGGCGGGGTCGCAGCCGCACGACCTCACGGCGTTCGGCGGCGCGGTCTACTTCTTCGCTCTCCTGCCGGGCGGCGGCGAGGGGCTGTGGCGGACCGACGGCACCGCCGCCGGCACCACCCTGGTGCGGGACCTCGGCCTCGCCGGTCTCCCCTCCTGGGGGCGCGAGCTGACCGCCGCCCGCGGCCGGCTGTTCTTCTCGCTCTACAACGAGAGCACCGGGGCCGAGCTGTGGGCGAGCCGCGGCGACGCCGCCTCGACCGCGCTGGTGGCCGACCTGCGGCCGGGCGCCCCGGGTTCCTACCCGCAGTCGTTCAACGCGGTCGCCGACGGGGTCGTCTTCGCGGCCGACGACGGCCAGGCGGGCCAGGAGCCCTGGACCAGCGACGGCACCGCGGCGGGCACCCGCCGCCTGGGCGACATCAACCCGGGCCGCGACGCCTCCTCCCCCGGCCCCTTCACGCCGGCCGGGCGGTTCGTCTTCACGGGCGCCTGGGAGCCCGCCCACGGCCGGGAGCCGTGGGCGATCCCTCTGGCGGATCTGCGCTGAGGTGGGGCGCCGGCTACCGGCGCCGGAGGTGGGAGGAGATCCGCACGGCGCTCCTCAGGGGGTAGGGGCGGCTGCGCCGCGCCGCCCGCAGCCGCCGGGGAGAGCGGGTGCGGGCCGGCCGGCCGGCGCAGCCATGCCGGCGGGCGGTCAGAAGGGGCTCCCTGTGCAGAGCCCCCCGGCGGGGACGGTGGTCGGAATCCGGACCGGCAGGGTGAGCCCGCCGGCGCGGACCGTGTAATTGCCCGCCGGCACCCCGGCCGCGAGGGTGCAGCTCGCCTGGCCGCCGCCGCTGCAGTCCGGCGTGCAGGGGGTGCCCGGGGCCGCCGTGCTCTGCTGGCAGATCAGCGGGTCGAGCACGATCTCGGTGCCGCGCAGCGCCGCCGTGCAGGTCGCCTGGACGATCCGCGTGCAGCTCGACGAGAAGCACCCCTTCGGCACCACCCGGAAGGTCAGCGGCTCGTTGCGATGCACCGCCCCGTCGGTGCCGAGCAGGCAGAGCTGCCCGATCTCGGCCTGGTCGCCGACCAGGCAGCGGTCCGGCGCGCAGGCGCTGTCGAGCGCCGTCGCCTCCATGCCGGCGCTGTAGAGACCGGAAGCCGAGAAGGTCGTGCCGACCCAGGACTGGGTGGCGGGATCCCCCCCGGCGCGGCCGAGGTCCAGGAAGGCCCAGCCGAACGGCGACGTCGGGGCGAGGGCGCCGCCGACGCTCACCCGGCCGGCCACGAAGTCGAACGGCGCGGGCTGCCCCGCCACGCCGGCGAAGTCGTGGGAGTTCTCCTCCTCGTCGAAGAGGGTCACCCTCCCCCGTCCCAGCGGCTGCCAGCTCGGCCGGCTGCCGCACTCGAAGGTCTCGGCCGGCCGGCCCGGATCGCGCCAGACCACCAGGCTGGTGCCGCCGGAGAAGGGGCCGCCTTCGAGATAGCGGCTGGCCCACGTCGTGGCCAGGGGCTCGCGCGCATCCACCGCGGAGCGCCCGGAGAAACGGCCGTAGAACGTCGTCTCCCCCGCTCCAAAGGCGGCCGGATCGGCTTCCAGGCGGACCAGGTTGTCGCCGCTCGCGAAGTGGCCGCCCGGATCGACCTGGTAGTAGTCGCCCCAGAGCACGTTGCGGTTGTCGATGAAGCCGTTCGGCCCGTAATAGCCGGCGTCGCTCGGGTTGAGCAGGGTGCAACTCTTGATCAGGTCGACCGTCACGTAGCCGCGCGCCACGTTGTCGCCGAAGCTGCGGCCGGAGCACCGGCCGCTGAGGATCGACGACGGACCGCCGGTGTGCGCGGCCCGCAGGTGCTGCAGGAAGGCGGGGGGGAGGACGGGCTGCGAGTAGGGCAGGATGCCGGCGCAACCCGGGAAGGAGAGGTCCTGAGACAGCGGCCCCTGCGGGCTGGTGGCATCGTTCGGGTCGCGGTCGCGGTCGGCGGTGCGCGGCAGGTTCCCGCCGGCGAAGATGTCGCGCAGGTTGAGAGTCTGGACGTCGAAGCCGGTCAGATAGATCTGGAAGCTGAGGGTCGGCACCCCGAGGTCGGTCCACAGCACGACCTCGGCGAGGGCCGCACGGGGGTCCGCGTTGTTGACCGAGAACAGGGTGGTGCGCCCCTGCCCCTGAACGTCGTCGAGGTCTACCTCGAAATAGGGCAGCAGCAGCGTGGCGGCCGGCGGATCGTCGACGGCGCAGGTGGTAGCCCGGGCCGGCGCGGCGGCGAGCGGGAGCAGGGCGGTCAAGGCCAGGGCCAGGAGCCCTACCCGGCCCGGCTGGAGTCGTTGTCTCGTCGGCACGGTCTCTCCTCCGGTCATGGCAGGCTCCCGTCGGGAAGCGGTCCACAGCTCGAGGTCATGGGGGTGGCGTTCAGCCCGACGCTGAACTGCCCCTGGGCGCTGGAGAT
>DATAHG010000683.1:0-2527 GCA_036263295.1 Thermoanaerobaculia bacterium
CGGCGCTGACCGGTCCGGGGCGGATCTGGCTGCAGTCGCTGCCGTTCAGCCGCCTCGCCGGAAGGGTCATCGCGCACCTGCCGCAGGGCGTCACGGGCCGGCGCGGCGAGGGCTCGGTGCTGGGCGGCCTGGGCGACGTGCTGATGGGGGATTGAGGGGGGCGGGCGGAGTGCGAGCCGCCGGGCCGACCCAGGGCTGAAGCCCTGGGCGAGGTGCCTGCGCCCGTAAAGGGCGCTTTTAATACGAAAAGGGGCGCCTGAGACCAGGCTCCCCTTTGGCAAGCACCGTCGGAGGAGGGCGCCCTTCAGGGGCGCAGGTGATGAGCCCAGGGTTTCAACCCTGGGTGGCTCACCCCACCGGAGCCTCGACCTTGAGCATGCGGCTCCAGGCCAGGCGCAGGTTCTCGGGCAGGTCGAGGAGGGGGAAGATCTCCTTGACCTCCTCGCGGCTCACGTAGGCCCAGATGTCGTCCCACTGGGCATAGCGCAGCAGGTGGGAGATGACCCAGGCCCGCTGCTCTTCGGTCCCCTGGCGTAGAAAGCGGCGGGCCTCCTGCGCGGTAACAGGCTGGTCAGGGAAGAAGTAGAGGGTGGCGTGGCTGGGATCCGCCACGTTGCGTCCCGAACTGTCCATAGTCCTCTCAGTATATAGGTCCCATTGCCGAAGAGATAGGGCGGGGGAGCGCGGGGGGCGGCCCTTGACCCGGCCCGGGGGCTTCGATACATTTCCTCCGCTCGACCGTCGAGCGGGCATAACTCAGTTGGTAGAGTGCAAGCTTCCCAAGCTTGATGTCGCGGGTTCGAGTCCCGTTGCCCGCTCCATTTCTTGAGCCATTCCGGGCGGCGGCATGCGCGGGGGCGTTCAGCCCCATCCATGCCGGCCGCTCTTCCAACGTCAGGGCACAGAAGGACCAGGGATCATGTCGATCTTCCGCCGCGAGTCCGGCAGCTCGCCCAGCTCTTCGTCCGGCGCCTCGGGCGAAGGGGCCTCTCCCATGCCGCAGCCGCCGTCCGGTCCGTCCCGGCGCCGGGTGACGCATATCGCCCCGGGCTCGCGCCTCCAGGGCGAGCTGACCGGCCCGACCGAGCTGCTGATCGAGGGGGAGGTCGAAGGGGAGGTGCGGGTGGATTCGGTGGTGGTGATCGGGGCCGAGGGCCTGGTCCAGGGGCCGATCTCGGCCCAGACCGTGCGGGTGAGCGGCAAGGTGGTCGGCAACGTCCAGGCCACCGAGCGGGTCGAGATCGCGCCGGCCGGCAGCGTCGAAGGCGACATCGCGGCGCCCCGCGTGGTCATCGCCGAAGGCGCCTTCTTCAAAGGCCGCGTCGAGATGAAGAGCAATCAGGACAAGAGTCACCAGGACAAAGACAAGGACAAGGAGGCTCGCCGTAACAAAGCCTCCGGAGAACCGAGGAATCAGTGACGTGCTGATCGGAATCCCGAAGGAAGTCAAAGACCACGAGTACCGGGTCGGGATGATCCCCGCCGGTGTCCATGCGCTCGTCGAGGCCGGCCACAAGGTCCTCGTCCAGGAAAACGCCGGCGTCGGCAGCGGCATCCTCAACGAGAGCTATGTCGAGGCCGGTGCCGAGATCGTGCCCGACGCGCAGTCGGTCTACGGCCGCGCCGAGATGATCGTCAAGGTCAAGGAGCCGATCAAGCAGGAGTATCCGCTCCTGCGGCCGGACCAGCTCCTGTTCACCTATCTGCACCTCGCGCCGCTGCCGGAGCTCACCGACGCCCTGCTGGAGCGCCAGGTGCTCGGCATCGCCTACGAGACCATCGAGGACCGCCAGGGCCGGCTGCCGCTGCTCACCCCGATGTCCGAGGTGGCGGGGCGCATGGCCGTGGTGGTGGGGGCGAGCTATCTCCAGAAGTTCCTCGGCGGCCGCGGCACGCTGCTCGCCGGCGTCCCCGGCGTGCCGCCGGGCGACGTGGTGGTGATCGGCGCCGGCATCGTCGGCCTCAACTCGATCAAAATGGCCCTCGGCCTCGGCGCCCGGGTCGCGGTGCTCGACACCAACCTCGACCGCCTGCGCCAGATCGACGACATCTTCCACGGCACGGTGACGACGCTGGCGAGCAACCAGCTCAACCTGCGCGCCTCGCTGCGCCGCGCCGACCTGCTGATCGGCGCCGTGCTGATCCCGGGTCGGTCGGCGCCGAAGCTGGTCACCCGCGAGATGCTCGGCCTGATGAAGGAGGGCGCGGTGATCGTGGACGTGGCGGTCGATCAGGGCGGCTGCTTCGAGACGACCCATCCGACCACCCACTCGGACCCGGTCTACGTGGTGGACGGCGTGGTGCATTACTGCGTCGCCAACATGCCGGGCGCGGTGCCGCGCACCTCGACCTTCGCGCTCAACAACGCCACGCTGCCCTATGCGATCGCGCTCGCCAACAAGGGCATCAACGCGGTGCGCGAGGATCCCGGCCTGCTGCTGGGGGTGAACACCTACAAGGGGCACATCACCTGCCAGCCGGTGGCCGACTCGCAGAACCGTCCCTACAAGCCGCTCGACGAGCTGCT
>DATAHG010000684.1:0-2463 GCA_036263295.1 Thermoanaerobaculia bacterium
ACGCCGCGCAGCCGGGCCCTCCTCGCCCTGACGCGGGACCTCGGCACCCTGGCCCGGGCCGAGACGGCAGCCCCCGGCAGCACCAGCGCCGGCGCGCCGGCCGTCCCCGCCTCCCCGGTCGTCCTCCCCTTCCGCCGCCGCTTCGCCAACCCCGTCCTGCGTTACGCCATGGCCGCCGGCCTGGCCGGGTTCCTGGTCCTGGCCGGCGCCGCCCGGCTGGGCGTCGGTCCCTTCCAGGGCAAGCCCGCCGGCTCCTCGGCGGCGATGGCGGAGCTGCAATTCTCGGCCAATGACCTGCTCCTGCGCGGAACCGGCGGCGAGGTGCCGACGCCGGCCGCCCCGCTCTCGGACGGCGGCCTGCGCGTCGAGCTGCGCGACCTCCCCGGCGAGTACCCCACCTGCGAGGTGACCGTCCGGCAGGGCGGGCGCACCGTCTTCGAGCAGAAGGTGACCCCGGCGGCAGGCGCCGCGGCGGTCGAGATCCCGGCCGGAGAGCTGGACGCCGGGCGCTACGAGATCGAAGTCGAAGGCCTCCCGGGCGGCCAGGGCTCACCCGAGACCCTGATCCACACCTCCTTCGATCTCACCTGACCCGCTCCTCGCCTCGATTTTCTTTTCTCCGCTTCTCCAAACACCGCGACGGGCCTGGACAGGGGATCCTCTCCTCGATCCAGGTCCGTTCTTGCATCTTGATATCGCTTCGCAAGTGCTGCTAACACAGCCGGAAATCCGCTGGATTTGCCATCTTCCCGCGGTTCTGTGAAACTATTTGCGATCAACGGTCATACAAGGATGAGAGAAGTCAGGAGCGGGGCGAACCCGCTCTTCCCGATCCGGTCTTAACCCCGCCTCGCAGTGACGAGGCAACTTTCGCAAGGAGGATATCGGCGCCATGCAAGCTTCCAACTCGACTCCGACAGACATCCGTTACACCGTCGAGAATGGCAGCGGTACCCGTGGCCCCAAGGCGCCTTCCCGCACGCTTCTGGGAGTGAATCTTTCTCATTCCGTCGCCTTGTCGCCCTACACCTACAAGGTCTGTTCGGACAGCTCGTCCGGCACGGTCCACTTCTTCATCGAGCAGAAGGGCGAATGGGTCCATGTGGCTTCCGGCAGCTTCAGCGACCCGGATGCCATGGTGACGCTGGTCGGCCGGTCCGGGCAGTACCGGGTGGAAGTTCTCCGCCCGCAGCAGGCCGCCTGAGACCACGGCGAGGCAGACGATAGGGGCAGGCCGCCCGGCCTGCCCTTTTTCTTTTGGGGAACGAGTGAAACATTTGGACGGCGGACGTCACCTAAGCAATAGAGGTGACCGAAGATGGCTGAGCCGAATCTCTTCTCCGCCCCTTCTTCCCGGCCCGTCCGGCCGCGATTGCCGCACGCGCTCCGCGACAGCCGGGACGAGACCTTCGATCTGAGCACCCCCCGGCGGCCGGGGCCCCGTCCCGCGCGCCCGGCTCTACCCCACATCGAGAGGCGGACCGAGAGCCACTCTGGCCGGAGGGCGGTGCTGGACGATACTCCGGCCACCCCGGACGCCTCGCCCGACGCCGACCCCGAGCCGCCGAGCCCCGAGGCCAGGGCCCGGGCGGCCGAGCACGCCTCCGCCGAGCGGATGCTGCGCGCCGCCCTGCTGATCGGGCTGCTCCTCAACCTCGCGGTCTTCCTCGGGGCCGGCCTGGCCGCCCTGCCGCTCGGCCCGCTGTCCCGGTCCGACGCCCTGCTGGGCGCCGTGACGCTCGCCGCCGCGGTCGGCATGCTCGCCCTGGGCGAGATCTGCCGCGACGACGAGCCCCCGTCCTTCCGGCGCTGAGCGAGGCGAGCCGAGCTTTAGCCGCCGGCGCCGCCGCCCGCGTGGATGCCGCCCTCGGTCTGCCCCCACGGATCGAGGGCCTCGCGCAGCTCGTCCTCCGGCAGCACCTTCTTCTCCTGGCACAGCTCGCGGACGGTCTTGCCGGTCCGCACCGACTCCTTGGCGATCTCGGCGGCGGCGTCGTAGCCGATCTTCGGCACCAGCGAGGTGACCATGGCGAGGGAGCGCTCGACCAGCTCCTCGCAGCGCTCGCGGTTGGCCTCGATCCCCTCGACGCAGCGCTCGGCCAGGAGGCTCGCGGCGTTGCCGAGAATCTCGATGGACTGCAGCAGGTTGTAGGCGATCACCGGCATCATGACGTTCAACTCGAAGTTGCCCGACATGCCGGCGAGGGCGATGGTGGCGTCGTTGCCCACCACCTGGGCGGCCACCATGAGCACGCTCTCGGGGATGACCGGGTTGACCTTGCCGGGCATGATCGAGCTGCCGGGCTGGAGACTCGGGATGGCGATCTCTCCGATGCCGCAACGCGGGCCCGAGGCGAGCCAGCGGATGTCGTTGGCGATCTTGGTGAGCGACACAGCGATAGTCTTGAGGGCGCCGGAAGCCTCGACCGCGGCGTCCTTGCCGGCCATGGCCTCGAAGCGGTT